>JAQSXP010000024.1 GCA_029256605.1 Devosia sp.
TTGGTCTGGTTGAAGAGGTTGACCGCTTCCTTGTGGGTGCGGGCAACGCTGACCACTTTGTGACCAAGGCTTTCCACCAGTTGCTCAATGTCCATCGCGATGAGGGGCTCATCTTCGATGATCATGATTTCAGTGGCTACCTGACGCGAGATCTCGACCGAAGCTTCATCAAGCAACTCGGCGAATTCTGCATCCGAGACGCCAAGGATTTCCGCAGCCTGGGGGTGGGTGAAGCCTTCGACGGCCACCAGCAGGAAAGCCTGGCGGGGGCGGGGGGCGAGATTGGCAAGATTGCTGGCAGCGCGCTGTTCCCACGCAAAGGTGGACGCAGGCTCGGGAACCTTGACGGCAGAGGACGAGAACAGGGCCGAGAACAGCTTATAGAGCGCGATGCGATCGTTTGAGGCTTCAGGGAACAGCGAGATGTCCGCGATCAGAGCTTCAAGAGTGGCGGCGACATAGGCGTCGCCAGAGGTTTGAGACCCCGTGGTAGCACGGGAAAACCGCCGCAGATACGGCAAGTGCGGAGCGATCCGCGTGGACAAAGTCATTAACAACTCCCAAATGACGCTTGAAGCTTGTGGTAGCCACGATCCGAATAAACGGACCCCTCAAATGAAAGTTCCAACGGCTTGGAACTTTTTTGATGTAGGTGCATTCTATCGGCCGAGTGGGCAAATCGGATCAGTTTTATAGGCATGATAAAGGATAATTTTGTGTCCCAGCAACGTATGCGTGTGCAGGGGCGGGTGGAGGACGGGCTAGGTCCAAATTCGGACATCGGCTCACGTCTGCGCGCGCTCTATGGTGCGGTTCAAGACGAGGGCGTACCCGAGCAATTGCTCGACCTTCTTGAGAAACTCGACAGCGCTGAGCAGGCACAATCACGGTCAGGCAAGAACCCTCAACATGGCGGAGAATAACGGCATGGAAGTTGAGGCTCCTTCTTTCAAGCGAGAAATGCTCTCGACCTTGCCGAGCCTGCGCGCGTTCGCCGTGTCGCTGACGGGCAAGCACGACAAGGCCGACGACCTGGTGCAAGATACCGTCATGAAGGCTTGGGCCAAGCAATCCAGCTTCGAGATGGGCACCAATATCAAGGCCTGGCTGTTCACCATCCTGCGCAACGAGTTCTACAGCCAGATGCGCAAGCGCGGGCGTGAGGTGCAGGACAGCGACGGCGCGTTTACCGAGCGGCTGTCGGTGCATCCATCGCAATATGGCTCCATGGATCTGCAGGACTTCAAGAAGGCACTGGCGCAGCTGCCGGACGACCAGCGCGAAGCGGTGATCCTGATCGGCGCCTCGGGGTTTTCCTATGAGGAAGCCGCGGAGATCTGCGATTGCGCCGTGGGCACGATGAAGAGCCGCGTGAGCCGCGCGCGCACCCGCTTGCAGGACATTCTCAAGATCAGCGGCGAGGCCGATTTCGGTCCCGACGCCGTGTCAACGCAGGTCACAACGTCCAATCACTCGTTCTAGGAGCGAGCGGCGAGCGCCCCAGTTATGGCGCTCGTCAATTTCTGCTCGGGCACGGGCTTGAGCACCACGGCGACATCCTTCATGCCCGGCACGCCGCGTGCGGTGATGTAATCGGCGGTGGTGAAGACGAGCGGCACGCCGGCGCCGCGCAAAGCCTGGCAGAGGGCCAACTCATCGGGCGAGGCGCGCTTGAGATCCACGATGGCCAGCGCGCATGAACCCCATTGGTCCTCAAGGGCCATGGCTTCATCAACGGAATGGGCGAGCGTGGTTTGACCGACATTGAATGCTTCCAGTACGCGCTGGATGTCCAGCGCGATGAGCAGTTCTTCTTCGACGACGAGAACAGTTTGGCCGGTAAGCATGGCGATCCGATGATGTGAGCCATCCTAATGGCTGGACCGACACCATCCTGTCATTAAAGTTTGACATGTGAGGGGACCGACCCTTAGCTAGCCCGCCAGGGGCCTCTCTTTCTCATTGTGGTGTTGCTTGAGTCTCGTTCTGCCTAGCTCCGGTCGGCGAGTGCCTTGTCAGCAATGCCCACTGCGAGCCATGCCGCGCTTCCGCGAATTTTCCGCCGATGAGCTGCGGTTTGTTTCGACCTTCAAAACGGGCGAGTTGATCGCCGAGACGGGAACGACCGTGCTGTCGGAGGGGGTCAACAACGCCCATCTTTACACGGTACTGTCCGGTTGGGCCTTCCGCTACAAATCCCTGCCGGACGGGCGCCGGCAAATTCTCAACTATGTGCTGCCAGGGGACTTGGTGGGGCTGCAAGGATCAGTGCTGGGCGAAATGCAGCATTCGGTGGAAGCACTTTCACCCATGGTGCTGTGCGTGTTCCAGCGCAATCGGCTCGACGAGGTGTTCCGCAACCACCCAGGGTTGGGCTTTGACGTGACGTGGCTCGCGGCGCGCGAAGAGCGGATGCTCGACGAGCATTTGCTCAGCGTCGGACGGCGCAGCGCCACCGAGCGGGCCGCCTATCTGATCGCGTTCCTTTATCACCGGGCGGCCTCGGTGGGCCTGGCGCCATCGCGCACGCTCCATATTCCGATTACCCAGAACCATGTTGCCGACACGCTGGGCCTTTCCATCGTGCATACCAACAAGACCCTGCGCCGGCTGGCCGACCGCAATTTGATTCGCTGGCTGGACCGGGCCTGCGACGTGCTGGACCCCGATGGATTGATGGCTTTGGCCGATTGGGACGGGACAGTGGAGCCGAATCGCCCGTTTATCTGAGCATTGGCCTCAAATCCGCCACCCGCATTAACCAAGAGCGTGCCGGGGTCGCGCCAAGCGCATGATAAAGTGAGGGCAGGTTGAACGAGACCGGAACGGTCATATCGTCACGCGGATCGATACAAAGGCTGGCAGTGTTTGCCTCGCTGGGGCTGGTGTTACTGGCCGCTGCCGCTGCGCTCGTGATGATGCAGGGCATTGATCGACAGCTGCGCGACGTGATCGACACCTATGAGGTGCGCAATCAGGCACGCGAACTCACCAATGCACTGGCCGAAGCGGAAAGCAGTCAGCGTGGCTATCTGCTGACGGGTGATGAAAGCTTTGTGGAGCCATATCGGCGGGCGACCGCGGCGATCCAGACGCGGATGCTGTCGCTGGCGGCGCTGACCAAGGATCGCCCTAACCAGGCCCAACGGATGGGACAGATTGCCTCCGAGATCGCGATGCGGACCGCCGAGATGGAGCGCAATGTGGAGCTGGTGCAGGAGCGGCGGACTGCTCAAGCGCAGGCGCTGACCCAAACCGGGATGGGTGCCCGGCTGATGGATTCGGTGCGCGAGTCGCTCGAGCTATTCATCCGCGAGGAGAACCAGCGCCTGGGCGAACGTAACCGTGCGATCGATCGGTCGCGGCGCTGGCTTGTGGGGGCGGTGATCACGGCGCTCGCGGCAGCGGCGATCCTTGCCTATTCGCTGTTCAGCCGCTCGCAGCGCATGGTGGTGACGCTGGCTCATGGGCAGTCGGCGCTGCAATCGCAAAACGAGATGCTCGAAGGGCATGTGCGTGAGCGCACCCAGGCGCTCGAGGAAGCGCGCGCCCATGCCGAGCATGAACGCCAGCGGGTGGAAGCCTTGCTGCAGGACACCAATCACCGCATCGGCAATTCGCTGGCGACGGTGTCATCCATGCTGGGGCTGCAGATGCTGCGCTCCAAATCGCCCGAGGTGCAACGTGCGCTCGAGTCGGCGCGTTCCCGGGTGCATGCCATTGCATCCGCGCATCGCCGGCTGCGGCTGGGCGATGATCTGGAAACAACACGGGCTGACGAGTTCATGGAAGCGGTGCTCGACGATCTCAAGCTCACCGCCGCCAATACGGGAGTGGTTCATATCGAGGGGGATGTGGAGCCGATCGTGATCGGCGCGCGCGATGCCACGACGATTGGCATCCTTGTGGGCGAGTTGGTCACCAATGCACTCAAGCACGCGTTCCCCGATGGGCGGAGCGGTACAATTACCGTGCGGCTGCGGCGTGCGGAAAATGGGGTGCCGACGCTCGCTGTGGCCGATAACGGGGTGGGCATTGCGCCCGACCAGGACATGGGTGAGGGTGGACTGGGCAGCGTCATCGTCAAGCAGTTGGCGGCGCAGTTCGGCGGTGTGCCGGTCTATGAGCGGCGCGAAGAGGGCGGAATGGTGATCTCGGTGCCGCTGCCAACGATTGAGTCCGCGGAACACCCGACACAAAGCTGAAGAGGCTGGGATGCGCATCATCGCCGTGCTGAACCGGGATGGCGGTACGCTGCGGACCATGGACCTCGATGCGTTCAGCGCCGAGGCGATTGCGGTGTTTGCCGAGCATGGTCATGAACTTGAGTGCCGCGTTGTGCCAGGCAAGGCCGTGCAGGCCGAGCTGGCGCGGGCGGCCAAGACCGAAGGGGTGGATGCGATCCTCGCCGGCGGTGGCGATGGCACGATTTCGTCGGCGGCCGGGGTGGCCTTTGCCACCAAGGTGCCGCTGGCCGTGTTGCCTGCCGGAACGATGAATCTCTTTGCCCGCTCGCTCAAGGTGCCGCAGGAACTGCATGAAGCGCTGGAGGCGCTCGCGGGCGGCATGATCGGGCAGGTGGATGTCGGCAGCGCCAATGACCGGGTGTTCGTCTACCAATTCAATGTCGGTATCCATGCGCGTCTCGTGCGCATCCGCGAAGGCATGGTTTATCGCAGTCGCCTGGGCAAGATGTTTGCGAGCCTGCGCGCGGTGGCGGCCACGGTGGTGCGGCCGCCCAATTTCGAGGTGGAACTGCATACGCCGGAAGGGCGCCAGCTGCGCCGCATCTCAGGCATTGTTGTTTCCAACAATCCCATCGGCACAGGTCCGTTGCCGCATCCCGATCAGCTCGATGCCGGGCTCTTGGCGGTTTACGTGACCGATCCAATGTCGAGCTGGGCGTTGCTCAAGCTTGTGGCCGATATCGTCCGGGGCACATGGAAGTCGAGCCCGCTGGTTTCCTCGATTTTGGTCGAAGAAGCGGTGTTGCATTTCCCACGCCGCAAGCGCGGTGCACATGCCGTGATCGATGGCGAGTTGATCCGACTGGATAAAGTGGTAAGACTGCGGGTTCATCCCGGTGGCCTGCCGGTGCTGCTGCCGCAGCCGGTGACGCAGGCTTCCGAATGATTACAGAAGCTTTGCAACCAAATGCCGCCATGGACGTTTGGTTGGGTTGATGGATGCGCAGCCTTTCTTGGCGCGCCATTTGCCGCCACCGGCAACGGGACAAACTTTGGCAGATATTCAACGCTCCCTTCCTTCGCATATCAGGCAAGTTCTCGAAGAGCCTGAACGGCTCGCGGTGCTTCAAAGCCTTGAGGTGCTGAATGCCGAACCGGATGCAGATTTCGATCGCGTGACGCGCATCGCGGCCGGAGTGTTCGGGGCAAAGTTTGCCCTGCTGCCTCTGCTCGATGCAGAGCAGCAGTGGTTCCGCTCCAGCTTTGGGGTAAACGATCTGCAGGGCAGCCCGGTGGAAGGCTCTTTTTGCGCCTATACGCTGGCGCAGCCCGCGTCCGAGCCGTTCGTGGTGCTGGATGCTGCGGCTGACCCGCGTTTTGCTGGCAAGCCTTTTTCTCTGGGTGGGCAGCCGGTGCGGTTTTATGCCGGCGCCTCGATCGTAGTGCGCGGGCAGCGTTTGGGCTCGCTTTGCGTGCTCGACAGCGAGCCGCGGCCCGAAGCCGATGCCGATCAGCTCAGCCAATTGGTCGACCTCGCCGAAGTGGTTGCAAGCCTGATAGCCCTCAAGGATGAAGCGCGGGTGCGGGCGCGCACTGCCGCGGCCCTGATCCGCGAGGAATGGCGCCATGCCCTGACGCTCGAGGCTGGCAAGGTGGGGAGCTGGATCTGGGATGTGCCCAGTGGCGAGTTCACCTGCAACGACACCTTCCGGCGCATGTATGGCCTGCCAGAATCCGGGCCGATCGATGCGCAGCAGGTGTTAAATTCCCTGCACGCCAATGACCAGGAGCGGTTGCGCGAGGAGATCCGCGGAACCCTTGAGGAGGGGGCGGACTTCGATGTCGAGGCACGCTCGGCCGATGCCACGCGCTGGCTGGCCATGCGAGGACGGGTTTATCAGCGCGACGCCAATGGCATGCCCCTCGTGATGATGGGGGCGAGCACCGATATTTCGGAAAACAAGCTCAGCGCCGACAACACCAGATTGCTGCTGCGCGAACTCAATCACCGGGTCAAGAATACGCTGGCGATGATCCAGTCCGTCGCGCGTCAGACCATCCGGCAGAATCCTGATCCGCAGAGCTTCATCGAGGCCTTTTCGGGCCGGCTTAAGACCATTTCAGACGCCCATGTGCTGCTCGCCAACCGCGATTGGTCGGGGGTAACGATGTATGAGGTGATCGGCTCGCAATTTGGGCCCGATTTCCTAGAGGATCCGGACCGGGCCCATGTGGCAGGCGAGAACATCATGTTGCCGGCCGATCATGCGCTGGGATTGGGCTTGATCCTGCATGAGCTGACCACCAACACCCATCGCTACGGCGCCTGGGCCAATGAGAATGGCGTGGTCGATCTTGCTTGGGAAATCACCGACAAGCCGGTGCGGGGATTGTCGCTGAACTGGCGCGAGCGCGGCGGACCCAGGGTGAGCGAGCCTACCGAATATGGGCTGGGTGCCCGGCTGATCGAGCGGAGCCTGGCCAAGGTGCTCGATAGCAAAGTTGACTTGAGGTTCAACCCGGCAGGCGTTGAGGCCAGCATCTGGATGCCACTGCCAGAAGAAGCCTGAAGCGCGACGCCAGAGCGGCGCCGCGCATCGTGCTTATTCCTCGGGTCGATGGCCGCGACGGCGGCTAAGCAGGAAGGTCGCAGCCGCTGCGGCCGCTGGCAGGGCGAGGTTGCGCAGCGCTGCCGATTTCCACAGAGCGGGAAGGGCGGTCACCGTTGCGGTGGTCACAAAGGCACTGGCCTCGGCGGCGCGCCGCTTTTCGGCCTGTTCCCGCTCGCGCCGGGCAGTGCTGACCTGGATGGCGATCAGCGTGGCAAAAGCCAGCACCAGCGCCACCCCACCCAGGATTAGCGCGGCGGGAATGGCGCCCAGCCAATTGGCCAGGCCCAGATAGGCTGCAAGCAGCAGGAAGCCGAAGGCGATCAGCCCGAAAAAGCCCAGCACCGCATAGGCGATGGCGGCCTGGCGGACGCGACCGGTTAAAGCCTCCAGCTCGATGCCAAGCAGTGCCGCAAGCGGCACGAGCATGTTCATGCTGCTAGTGCCGGCTCAACAGCGCCAGGATGAAGCCCACGCCCAAAGCGCTCGCGACGGCGGTGAAGGGCTTTTCGCGGATGGTTTGCTTGAGGCTGGCCTCGAGCGCGCCGGCCTGATCCTGAACTTCATCCAGAGCGCTTTGCCCCTGGCGCTTAAGGCGCTGCATCTCGGTTTCGGCAATGCCGCGCGCTTCGGTGACCTTTTCGCCAGTCAGCTGGGTCAGGGTAGCCGCGATCTCGCGAATGTCGTTCTGGAGCTGGCTGACCTGCTGCTCGAGCTGCTGCTCCTTGATGGCGGCGGGAGCGACGTCTTCTGCGGCGGCCGTGGCGCCCACTTTGCGGACGCCCGGGGGCAGATCAGTGCTGGTGGTGTTGGCCATGATGAGGCGGTCCTTCTTGAAGTTGACGGTTGCTGTTCAATCCGGCTTGCGCCGAAACAAATGGGAAAGACACCCCGACGCGACAAGCACATCGGGGTGACAGGGCAAGCGCGGGAGGGGGCATCCCGGCTCGCAAGGCGCGTTCCGCTTATGCGAAAGCCAACTGCATTGGCTGCGCCATATTGTTGTCGGTAATTGCTAGATCCGTCCCATCAGCACCAGGATCAGCACAATCACGAGGATCACGCCCAGGATGCCCGAGGGGAAATAGCCGAAGCCGCGCGAATAGCCCCAGTTCGGCAGCGCGCCGATCAGCAGCAGGATAAGGATGATGATGAGAATAGTGCCTAACGTCATGGGAACTCTCCTTTAAGTGACGCTAAAGTTCCGATCGCGCGGCCGCTAGAGAATGGCGAGCATCAAAGTGGCAGCGACGGTCAAGAGAAAGAACGCAGGCGACAAAGCTTTAAGCACGTCGGAATAGTGAGCCTTCTCATCATAGAACTCGAGCATGGGTGCGGGTGCCATATGGCGTGCAGGCGCGCTCGGGTTGCCGACAGAATTGTTCACGAAGCCCTCCATCTGATTGCCAGTGCCTCCGAAGAAGCGAAGGCAATCACGCTTTGTTGTGCGTGATCAAATAACGGCGAGGGAA
The DNA here is from genome assembly GCA_029256605.1 of Devosia sp. Classification (GTDB taxonomy): domain Bacteria; phylum Pseudomonadota; class Alphaproteobacteria; order Rhizobiales; family Devosiaceae; genus Devosia. The sequence goes on from JAQSXP010000024.1 coordinate 8,269, forward strand.
CGACTTGGTTCCAGCGCACCCTGTTGCACCTAGTGCAAAGGGTTTAGGGGCCCTTCCAATGATCTGCTCGAACTGGCTAATGGTCGCCCAATGGGCGACCTTCTCCGTGCCCGGCCACATCCGGACAGACGGCGCTCAGTTCGGATTGGACGGCCGGCGCAGATCCAGCGTCAAGGGGAACTCGTCGGCGGGTTGCTCCTCGCGCAGAGCCAAGCCGCCGGCGGTGTAGTTGCCCGGAACGAAACGGGCCAGGCGCCGCGCTTGGGCCTCGTTGCCATTGACGGGGAAGGTGTCGTAGTTGCGCCCGCCGGGATGGGCGACGTGATAAACGCAGCCGCCCACCGGCCGCCCAGACCAGCGATCATAGATGTCAAAGACCAGCGGAGCATTGGGCTCGAGCGTGGGGTGGAGCCCGGAGGCGGGTTGCCAGGCCTTGAAGCGCACGCCCGCGACGGCGGTGCCGGCCGTATCAGTTTTGCGCAAAGGCAACGTCCGGCCATTGCAGAGGACGGCGTAGCGGTCGGGATTGAGGCCTTCAAGCTTCACCTGAAGCCGTTCCACCGATGAATCAACAAAGCGGACGGTGCCGCCGATGGCGCCTTGTTCGCCCATGACATGCCAAGGCTCGAGCGCCTGGCGCAGTTCGAGGCGCACGCCCTCGTATTCCACTTCGCCGCAGAAGGGGAAGCGGAACTCGAGCTGGGCGGCGAACCAGGTCGGGTCGACCCGGAAGCCGTGCTGTTCGAGATCGGCTAGGACATCGAGGAAGTCCTGCCAGATGAAGTGGGGCAGCATGAAGCGATCATGCAGGGTGGTGCCCCAGCGCACGAATTTGCCCGAGAGCGGCTTGGTCCAGAAGCGGGCGATCAAAGCGCGGATCAGCACCTGCTGGGCGAGCGACATGCGCGCGTTGGGGGGCATCTCGAAGCCCCGGAACTCGACAAGGCCCAGACGCCCGGTCGGGCCATCGGGGGAAAAGAGCTTGTCGATGCAGATTTCCGAGCGATGGGTGTTGCCGGTGACATCGGTCAGAAGGTTGCGGAACAGGCGATCCACCAGCCAGGGGAGGGGCGCGGGTTCGCCCGAAGCGGGATCGGGCACCTGTGCCATGGCGATTTCGAGTTCGTAGAGGCTGTCATGGCGGGCTTCATCGAAGCGGGGTGCCTGGCTCGTTGGGCCGATAAAGAGACCCGAGAACAGATAGGACATCGAGGGATGGCGCTGCCAATGGAGCACAAGGCTCTTGAGCAGGTCAGGCCGGCGCAGGAACGGGCTATCCTCGGGTGTAGCGCCGCCGACCACGACGTGATTGCCGCCCCCAGTACCGGTGTGACGCCCGTCGATCATGAACTTGTCGGCGCCGAGACGCGAATGACGCGCTTCTTCATAGACGGCAGTGGTGGTGGCGACGCACTCATCCCAGTTGGCGGCGGGATGGATGTTGACCTCGATCACGCCCGGATCAGGCGCAACGCGAATGACATTGAGGCGCGGATCGGCGGGTGGACCATAGCCCTCGAGGTGCACGGGGTGACCCACTTCGCGGGCAGCCGCTTCGGTTGCCGCGACGAGTTCCAGATAATCCTCGAGCTTTTCCACCGGGGGCAGGAAGACGCAGAGGCGTTGGTCGCGGATCTCGGCAGTGACTGCGGTGCGCACTTCGCCCTTGATTTCGCTGATCACCTGTTCGGTGCGATCCTGCTGTTCGGTGGCGGCGGTAAACTCGGCGGCAGTCTGGGCGCGCGGATCGGCGGAAAGGCCGGGATGGGCGGCGTGCGGGAGGATGGCGTCGGCGGGGAGTAGGGGGCCACGCGGGGCGCCAGGGTCCTGCGCCACGACATGGGGATAGTCGGTGGGCTTGAGGTGCGGCAGCGCGGACAGGGGGAGCCGATAGCCGGCGGGACTGTCGCCGGGCGCCAGGAACAGCTTGCCGCGGCGGGTCTGCCACTTCTCGGTCAGCCAAGGGCTCGAGGCCTTGGCATTCCAGCGCTGCACTGGCAGCACATAGCCGGTGGGGTTAGTCAGGCCGCGCGCAAAGACGGTGGCGATGCGCGAGCGCGCTTCGGGATCCGCGAGCTCGGAGTTGGCGGGGTCCACATTGGGGGGCAGGTTGGCTTCCTTGAGCAGCCATTCGCCGGTATCTTCATAGGCCGGCTGGATGGTGTCGCCGGTGAGGCCGAGATGGCGAGCGAAGGCGGCAAGGAAGGCTTCGGCATCGCCCAGTGCGGCTTTGGTGGCGACACCTTCGCGGGCGATGAGGTTCTCGTCGCGCCAGACGGGCTGGCCATCGGTGCGCCAGTAGAGCGAAAAGGTCCAGCGGGGCAGGGTTTCGCCGGGGTACCACTTGCCCTGGCCGTAATGGAGCATGCCATTGGGGGCGAAGCGCTGCCGGAGGCGCCGGATGAGGTCATCGGCGAGGGCGCGTTTGGTGGGCCCAACAGCGCCGGTG
>JAQSXP010000403.1 GCA_029256605.1 Devosia sp.
CGCAATTTGGTGTTGAGGATCACCTCGGCGGGCGCCTGCTCGAGCCTAAAGGCACCAGCCCAATCGGCAAGCTCAGCACTCAAAAACGGCATCTAAACCCCTGGTGGGCAATGGCCACGGGGGCCGGTGGTAACGACCAATGGCGAGCCGCCATCGGCAAGGAATGGTGCAAGGATTGCTGATCGACGGCTGGCGCCATCTCAGCCTGGCATTTCCGCCAAACATGAAACCAGCCCCCAACCTGCTGCCGCAGGCCGGTGGCCGTTTGTGCTGCGCAACTACTGTGCGAGACCAAGCTCGGTCAGCAGTTCATCGAAGCGCTCGTAATCGGCGCGCAGGCCCGCCTCGACTTCCGTGCTGGTCATGAACCGCGGCGCCACCCCGGCCTTGCTCAGCTTGTCGATGAAAGCGGGATCGGCGCTGGCCTCCTTGAGCGCGGTTTCCACCATGCTGACGACTTCGGGCGGCAAGCCTGCCGGGCCCATCACCATCTGCCAGCCGGTGCCGCTGATGCTGTCATAGCCTGCGGCGGCCAGCGCCGGCACATCGGGAAATTCTTCCATCGGCTCGTCCCCCGGCACACCCAGCGCGGTCACGGCATCCTGGCGTGCCTGCGGCACGGCGGCGGCATCCATCATGAACTGGATGTCCCCCGACAGCACCGCCTGCACCACCTCGGCAGCACCCTTATAGGGAATATGCGTCGCCTCGATGCCCATCACGTCGAGCATATCAACCGTCGACACATGGCCGGTGGAGCCAACGCCGACCGAGCCATAGTTCAATTCGCCCGGATGCTCTTTCCCATAGGCAACAAACTCCTCGAGCGTCGTCACGGGCAGTGACTTGGACGCCACGAGGATCCGTTTGGCCTCGCTCACATTGGCAATGGCGGTAAAATCTTCGAACGGCTCGAACCCGACATCAGCCAGGTGCGGCGCGGTGGTGAAGATCGCATTGCCGGCCAGCAAGAGCGTGCTGCCATCAGCAGCGGCGCGCGACACCTGCTCGGCACCGATCGCGCCGCTGGCGCCGCCGACATTTTCGACGACGAAATTGACCCCCAGCCGGCGGCTCAGCTCATCGGCAACGAGCCGCCCCACCGTGTCGCCTGCCCCACCAGCGGCATAGGGCACCACCATGGTCACGGTATCAACTGGATAGGCCTCCTGCGCCACAGAGGGCGAGCCGGCCGATACGGCCAGCAGCCCTGCGACAATGGTTGCCCCGAACGCCCTAGCTTGCTTATGCATTGTTTTTCCTCCCAGCAGGTCGAGAACTGTGCTGCTCTTATGGCAGTGTTCTGCGGCCTGCGGTATCGGCTCGTCGTGGCATTTTGCTGCGCGAAACGGCTCGGCGCCGAGCCTCCCTCCGGCGCCCAAACCGCGCTCAAGTGAAAGGCTTGCCTGCCCGCCTAGACCCGCTCCAGCGCAATCGCGATGCCTTGGCCAACGCCGATGCACATCGTGCCGAGCGCACGGCGCTTGCCGGTAAGGCTGAGCTCGAGCGCGGCCGTGCCTGCGACCCGGGCGCCACTCATCCCGAGCGGGTGGCCCAGCGCAATGGCGCCGCCATTGGGGTTCACCTGCTCGGCGTCCTCGGCCAGTACCAGCTCGCGCAACACCGCGATGCTCTGGCTGGCAAAGGCTTCGTTGAGCTCCACATGGTCAAAATCGCTTGGGGCCAGCCCCAGCCGCTGACACAGCTTGCGGGTGGCGGGCGCCGGCCCCATGCCCATGATCCGCGGTGGCACGCCAGCAACCGCACCGCCGACGATGCGCGCCAGCGGTGTCAGGCCATAGCGCCGCATCGCCGCCTCGCTCGCGATCAACAAGGCCGCTGCGCCGTCATTGACCCCAGATGCATTGCCCGCCGTGACCGTGCCGCCTTCCGCCCGAAACGGCGTGCCGAGCTTGCCCAACGCCTCGAGCGTCGTGTCGCCGCGCGGATGCTCGTCCTTGTCAACGATCACCGGGTCGCCCTTCTTGCGGGCAATGGTCACGGGGGTGATCTCCCGCCCCAGGCGGCCATTGGCCTGTGCCGCCGCGGCGCGCTGCTGGCTGCGCAGCGCAAACCGGTCCTGGTCCTGCCGGGAAACACCGAACTCGGCCGCAACATTCTCGCCCGTTTCGGGCATGGAATCGACGCCGTAGAGCTGCTTGAGCTGCGGATTGACGAACCGCCAGCCGATCGTGGTGTCATAGATCTCGGCCTGGCGCGAAAACGCCGTTCGCCGTTTCCGCCTTGGGCATCACGAATGGGGCGCGCGACATCGATTCCGTGCCGCCCGCAATCACCAGTTCGGCTTCCTCGGCGCGGATCGCGCGCGCAGCGGTGATCACCGCATCCATGCCCGACCCGCAGAGCCGGTTGATGGTCGTGCCCGGCACAGCGACGGGCAGCCCGGCCAGCAGCAGGCTCATGCGCGCCACATTGCGGTTGTCTTCGCCCGCCTGGTTGGCATTGCCAAAGATCACATCATCAACCGCGGCCCAATCCACCCCGGCATTGCGCTCCATCAATGCCCGCAGCGGAATGGCGCCCAGATCATCCGGGCGCACACTCGCTAACGCGCCGCCGAAGCGGCCGATCGGCGTGCGGATATAATCGCAGATGAAAGCATCGGCCATGGTTCAAAGCTCCGGGGCGACGAGGTCGCCGATCTGTGGGGGAAGGACAAGTTCGGCGCCGGTCACCGCCTGCAACTCGTCAATGCTGAGGCTCGGGAGCTTTTCGCGCAGCACGAAACGGCCACCCTCGATATCGACCACCGCAAGGCTGGTATAAACGCGGGTGACGCAGCCAACGCCGGTCAGCGGCAGGGTGCAGCGCTGCACGAGCTTGGGCTTGCCGTCCTTGGTCACATGGTCGGTGATCACAGCCACCCGCTTGGCGCCATGCACCAAATCCATGGCGCCGCCCACTGCCGGCACGCCCTTGGGGCCGGTGCTCCAATTCGCCAGGTCGCCGTTTTCGGCCACCTCATAGGCGCCCAGGATCGCCACATCCAGATGCCCGCCCCGCACCATGGCAAAGCTGTCGGCATGGTGGAAAAACGCGGCACCAGGGCGCAGCGTGATCGCCTTCTTGCCGGCATTGATCAGGTCCCAGTCTTCCTCGCCCGCCGCGGGGGCCTCGCCGAAATTGAGCACCCCATTCTCGGTATGGAAAATGGCTTGCCGCCCCTCGGGCTGGAACTTGGCCACCATTTCGGGAAAGCCAATGCCCAGATTGACATAGGTGCCGTCCTCGATGTCCTGCGCGGCGCGCCAGGCGATCTGGGCATTGGAAAGCTTAGCCGACATGGGCCACTCCTTGGCGCATCAGCGCTTCTTCCTGCTGCGCATCGGCAACTTCCACCACGCCGTCCACAAAGATCGAGGGGGTGATTACCTGCTCGGGATCAATGGCGCCCGGCTCCACCAGCCGGCTCACCTGCACAATGGTACGACTGGCGGCCGCCGCCATCAGCGGAGAAAAGTTGCGGGCCGCCTTGCGGTAAGTGAGGTTCCCCATCCGGTCGCCGAGCTCGGCCTTGAGCAGCGCCACATCGGCCTTGAGCCAGCGCTCCTGCACATAATGGCGCCCGTCGAACTCAGCCGTCGGCTTGCCCACCGCGAGGTCGGTGCCATAGCTCGTGGGGGTGTAAAAGGCGGGAATGCCCGCTCCCGCCGCCCGAATGCGCTCGGCTAGCGTGCCCTGGGGCACGAGCTCCAGCGCGATCTCGCCGGCCAGGTATTTTTCGGTAAAGGCCCGCGGGTCGGCCGAGCGCGGAAACGAGCAGATCATCTTGCCCACCATGCCCGCATCGATCATGGCGGCAAGGCCCACCCGGCCATTGCCGGCATTGTTGTTGACCACAGTCAGGTTCTTGGGGCTGCCCGTGCGCTGAAAGCGATCCACCAGCGCGTGAATCAGCTCGATCGGGGCGCCCGAGCCACCAAAACCGCCGATCATCACGGTCATGCCGTCCTCGATCCCTCCGACGGCGGCCTCCAGATTGGCCAGCGTTTTGTCCACAACCATCCCCCACAATGCACCCAATGCCTGAGCGCAATCTGGCGTGCCACGGCATTGCCGACAACCGCTCCTGTGCGATATGCTTCATTTGTTGACATAGCGCACAAGGTAGGCAGGGCCGATGACCATCAGCGAGCGGGACATCATGGTGGGTCTGGCCAAGGGCCTTGCCGCCATCGAAACCTTCACCGCCGAGCGGCCGCGCCAGTCGATCACCGAAGTGTCCCAAGCATCGGGGCTCGACCGGGCCACCGCTAGACGGTGCCTGCTGACTTTGGCCCATCTGGGCTATGCCGATTACGACGGCAAATATTTCACGCTTACCCCCCGCATCTTGCGTCTGGGCACGGCGTGTCTGGCGACCATGCCGCTGCCGCAGGTGGTGCAG
>JAQSXP010000404.1 GCA_029256605.1 Devosia sp.
CTCGACGTGCTCAATGCCCAGGCCGAGCTGATCAGCGCCCGCGAAGGTCTGATCAACGCTTCGAGCAGCAAGGTGATTGCCACCTTCTCGCTGCTGGCCTCGATCGGTCGCTTGACCGCTGGCGATCTGGGCCTGCCGGTGCAGACCAAGACGGCCGTCAACTACACCCAGGAAGTGGAAGACGTTTGGCAGGAGCTGCGCGTCGTCAAGGACGAGTAGGTTCTCTTCCATCGCAACAAGTTCTGGTGGCTGGGCTATGCTCAGCCACAACTTTTAGGGGACATCTCTCGCGCGGGCCTCGCGGGTGATTCCCCAGCGCTGCCCACGGCGTTAATGTGTTGTTGACGAATCAAGTGGCTGCGCCGGCGAGCAGCCTTCGTCCAGCGCAAGCGAGAGGCCCATCATGAACAAGCCTGCACCCAAAGAACCCTCCATGGACGAGATCTTGTCGTCCATCCGCCAGATCATCGCCGATGATGATGCGGCGGGGATTCCGCGACGCTCTTCCATTCAGGCTGCGCCCACGCCCACGCCAATGTCACCGCCGCAGCCCGCCATTGCGCCCGTCCGGTCCTATGGCATGCCGGCCCCGGTTGATCTTGACGACCAGTTCGAGGATGTCGAGCCGCTGGCCCTCTCGCCGGCCCAGATCATCGGGCAGCGAACCGAAGCGACGCCATCCCCGTTCAGCTTCGACAACATGCTGGCCGAAGCCACTTCGGCCGGCCAGGATGATGAAGAAGACGCAGAGGAGGCGCCCTTGGCCGCATCTGAACCCGCAAGCTTTGAGCGCGACGAGCCCGAAGAGCGCTCCGCCACGCCAGCTGCTCCGCCGCCGCGCGTTCCCGGCTCCGAGCCGCGTCCGGCGCCTGAGCCGGTGCGCGCCACCGAAACCGTGCGCGTGCCGGAAGGTCCACGCCCCGAAGCGCCACGTCCCGAGGCAGCACCCAGCGCTCCGGCAGCGTCCTTGCCCGATCCCGCACTCAGCAGCGATTTTGCTGCCGAACTGCTCGAGCCAGCCACCAAGGCGGCCGTGCGCAGCTCCATCACCAAGCTCAACTCTATCGGCCTCGGCAATGCCGGTCTCACCATCGAGTCCTTGATGCGCGACATGCTCCGCCCCATGTTGAAGGAGTGGCTGGACGAGAACCTGCCCGCTGTCGTCGAGCGCATGGTTGAGCGCGAGATCGCCCGCGTTTCGCGCGGCGAGTAAGTTGATGCACCCTTACGCGCGCCGCTGTTGACCATCCGGCGCGCATTTGGTTGATACACCGACAAATTTAGATACGGCCCGCACAGTGTGAACTGGCGGGTCATTGTTGTTGCGAGTGACCCGATGATCGAAAAGAGCTATGAGCCCGGCGCCGTTGAAGGACGCATCTACGAGCAATGGCTCGAAGCAGGCGCTTTCGCCGCTGGGGCAGGGGCCGCGCCCGGCGCGGAAACCTTCACCATCGTTATTCCCCCGCCCAACGTCACCGGCTCGCTTCATATCGGGCACGCGCTCAACAACACCATCCAGGACATCCTGATCCGCTTCAACCGGATGCTCAAAAAGGACGTGCTCTGGCAGCCCGGCACCGACCATGCCGGCATTGCCACCCAGATGATCGTCGAGCGCCAGCTGGCCGCCAAGCAGATGAACCGCCGCGACATGGGGCGCGAAAAGTTCATCGAACGCGTCTGGGAATGGAAGGCCGAGTCCGGCGGCACCATCATGAACCAGCTCAAGCGCCTCGGCGCTTCGGCTGATTTCAGCCGTGAACGCTTCACCATGGGCAGCAATGGCTCGGCTGATGACCAGATGGTGCGCGCCGTCACCAAGGTCTTTGTCGAGCTGCACAAGCGCGGCCTCATCTATCGTGCCAAGCGCCTCGTAAACTGGCATCCGGGCCTTGAAACCGCGATCTCCGATCTCGAAGTCGAGAACATCGAGATCAAGGGCCATATGTGGCACCTGCGCTATCCGCTCGCCGATGGCGTCACCTACCAGTTCCCCATCGCCCATGATGAAGAGGGCAAGCCCACCGAGTGGGAAACGCGCGACTACATCATCGTCGCCACCACCCGCCCCGAAACCATGCTCGGCGATAGCGGCATTGCCGTCCATCCCGAAGATCCCCGCTATGCCGATCTCGTCGGCAAGTTCGTCGAACTTCCCCTCGTTGGCCGCCGCATCCCCATCGTTGCCGATGAATATGCCGACCCTGCGCTCGGCACCGGTGCGGTCAAGATCACCACAACCCGCGGCGCCATCGTCGATGAGGATTTCATCCCCGCCGATTATCGCGGGCTCGATCGCTTTGAAGCGCGCAAGCGCATCGTCGCCGACATGGCCGCTTTGGCCGAAGCCAATCCCACTCGCGGCCTCGATCATATCGAAGACAAGAAGATCATGGTGCCCCATGACGAGAAATCAAAGCTCGTCGTCATCGAGCCCTTCCTGACCGACCAGTGGTGGGTCAAGGCCGACATCCTGGCCCAGCCCGCGCTCGCCGCCGTGCGCGAGGGCCGCACCAAATTCGTGCCCCAGCAATACGAAAACACCTATTTTGCCTGGCTCGAGAACATCAAGCCCTGGTGCATCTCGCGCCAGCTCTGGTGGGGTCACCAGATCCCCGCTTGGTATGGCCCGGACAACCACGCTTTTGTCGCTTCGAGCGAAGCCGAAGCGCAAGCCCAGGCCGACGCCCATTATGGCGCACCCACCCCGATCAAGCGCGACGAAGACGTGCTCGATACCTGGTTCTCTTCGGCTCTCTGGCCGTTCTCGACCCTGGGCTGGCCGGACGAAACCCCCGAGCTCAAGCGCTACTACCCCACCGATGTGCTGGTCACCGGCTTTGACATCATCTTCTTCTGGGTCGCCCGCATGATGATGATGGGCCTTGAATTCCTCGAGGAAGAGCCCTTCCACACCGTCTACATGCACGCC
>JAQSXP010000405.1 GCA_029256605.1 Devosia sp.
CGACCATTACTGGACCGAGCAGGCGGTGGCAGCATCGGGGCTCGATTTCACGCTCTTGCGCAATCACATCTATGCCGAGGCGGTGCTGATGGGCGCGGGGGCTGCGCTCAAGACCGGGCAGATGTTTGATGCGACGGACGGCAAGGGCCGCGCTTATGTGAGCCGGGCCGACTGCGCGCGCACCGCGGCGGGGGCGCTGCTGGATGCAACTGGGAGGGAAATCCATGATGTGACGGGTCCCGCTGCAGTGACCCAGGACGAGGTGGCGCGCCTTCTTGCCCAGCTGGCCGGCAAGAGCATCACCCGGATCGGGGTCACGCCCGAGCAGTTGCTGGAAGGCATGCTGGCGGCAGGGCTGCCGCCCTTCATGGCGAACCTGCTCGGCTCGTGGCATTCGACCGCGATGCCGCCGAGGGGCACCACGCCATCATCGCCGATACGGTGGAGCGGTTCAGCGGACGGGCGCCACAACAGCTTGCCGCCGTGCTGGAGCAGCATCGCAGCAGTTTTGCAAGTTAAGCGCGCGCTTTTAGCAGCACACAACAACAAGTTTGCGCCCGGCAGGGTTGGCCCTGCTGGACGCAACTGCTGCAAAGCCGTAGGAATCTGGCCAGTTCGTCGCCAGTGACGCGGAGTGCTTGTGCTTGGCCTTCCCTGCTTTTCTCCAGCGCGCCCTGGCCCGGGTGACGCATGACCGCTCCATCGGCTTTGGGCTCGAACATATCGGTTTGACGACGCTGCGTTATCCGTTGGCAGTGGCACTGGCCGTGCTGGCGATCACCGCGCTGGCGTTCAGCCAGATCCCACGCGCCAATGTGGATGGCGATCTGCTGCGGGTGTTTGCCGATTCCGGGGAGCACTTCGACGCCTATCAGCGGCTGTCGGAGAATTTCGGCACCTTCGAGAACGACATCTATGTGCTGGTCACCTCTCCGCGCCTGACCGAGCCGGAAGTGCTCGAGCGCGTGCGCGAACTGGCCTTCGATCTGGAGCTCAGCGATTACGCGGTGGGCACGATGTCGCCCTTTACGCTGCGCAAGCCCGATGGCGGCGGTGGTTCGGTGCCGGCGGTGCCCGAGGGGATGACGGACCCGGCGGAAGTGGCGGCGGCCCTCAGCGAGCTGCAGCAGAACGATCCGATGATGCGCAATCTGATCACGCCCGACCTGTCGGGCGTGGTGGTGATCATGTTCCCCAATCGCGAGACGGTGCAGGCGAATGGGGAAAAGGCGATGATCGCCTCCCTGCTCGAAACCCTCGCCTTCTACGAGGACGCGGACATCCAGGTGGAGCTGACCGGGCCGCCGGTCTGGACCGCGGAAATGCTCAATGCCGCAGTCAACGACCAGCTCAAATTCACCTTCTGGGGCTTTGGGCTGGGCTCGGTGATCGCGCTCCTCGCACTGCGCTCGCTGCCGGGCGCCATTCTCGTTGCGGCCACGCCCTTTGTTGCGGTGATGTGGACGATGGGGATTATCCTGCTGTTTTTCGGCTCCTTCTCGTTCCTGACCATCCTGGTGACGACGCTGGTGCTGGTGATCTCGTTCGCTGAAGCCATGTTCTTTGTGTTCAACTGGCTAGCCTTTTGGCGCGACGACGGGATGGAGCCCAACAAGGCGGTCGACGCGACGGTCAAGCTGGTGGGGCCTGCCGCAGCACTGACCATGCTGACGACACTGGTGAGCTTTGCCTCGCTGTCGCTGACGCCGGGCCAGGGCGTGCGCGAATTTTCCATGGCCGGCGCCATCGGCTCGTTCCTGCTGTTTGTGTGCCTGATGACCTTCATGCCGCTGATGCTCAAGCTCTCGCTGCGGCTCGGTTTCAAGGCACCCAAGCGATCGAGCCTGGTGCTGACGGCTCCCCTGCCCCTCAGCTGGTTTCTGGCGCGGCGCTATGGGCGACTGGTTTCAATTGTCGCCATCGCGGTCACGCTGGTGCTGTTCGTCCCCTATTTCCTGATCAAGCCGCACTTTGCCTTTGAGGATTTCACCGCCCGCCAATCCAGCGCCATTACGGCGGCACAGCAGATCGACGAGGGCGTGGGCGGGGTGGCGCCGCTTTATGTGCGGGTGCCGCTCCAGCACAACGACCCCAATGTGGCGCCCGAGGATTTCGAGACTATCCGGCGCGTGCACGAGATCATGGAAGGCCATCTGGGGGAGAACAAGGTCATCTCCGCGGCCAGCATGACCAACTACACCGAAGCCGGCTTTACCCGCGAAGAGGTGTTTGAGGCGGTCGGCCCGTTCATGAAGCGGCGCTTCATCAATGACGAGGGCTCGCAGGCGCTGGTCACCGGCTTCATGCCGACGATCCTCGATTCGGATTCCCTCAAGACCCTTGTCACCGATGTGACGGCGGAACTGCGTGCCGCCGGGATCGAGGGCGCCGAAATCGGCGGGTTCCGGGTGATGACGACCTTTGCCACCGACCAGATCGTGAGCGGTCTGCAGCTCGACCTGACGCTGTCGGTGCTGGTCAATCTGGGGCTGATCGGCTTTGCCTTTCAAAGCTTCCGGGT
>JAQSXP010000406.1 GCA_029256605.1 Devosia sp.
AAACTGGCTCGGGATTTCGACGCCCTGGGCGCCAACCAGCATGGTGTTGATGGTGCGAAAGCCGTCGCGCCCGGGCCGGTAAACGCCCGGCTCGTTGGAAAAAACCATGTTGGGCGCGACCGTGGTGGTGTCGCCCGGCGCAAGCCAGGGCGCTTCATGGCCTTCAAGGCCCATGCCGTGCCCGATGCGGTGGCGAATGGCGTCGCCCAGATCGGCTGATCTGAGCGCGTCGAGCGCGGCCTCGTTGACGTCCTGGCAGCGCGCTCCCGGCTTGAGGGCGGCGACGGCGGCATCGTTGCAGCGCTCCATGGCCTGCATGACGCGGCGCTGTTCGGGCGACACTTCGCCCAGGATCAAGGTGACGCCGCTTTCGGCGTGATAACCGCCAAGGCTGGCACCGACTCCGGAAATCAGGGTTTCGCCCGGCTGGGGCCGACGGGCGCTGGTGGCGCCATGGGGCAGGGCGGCGCGGGGACCCGAATGCACCGAAGCGGTGATCCCGAGCTTGGTGCCGGCAAAGGTGCCGAAATGATGGTGCCGCCTTCGGTTTGCAGCCGGGTGAGACAGAGATCGGCATAGCTCGCGGCAATGCGGGTGAGTTCGAGCTCTTCGGGGGTCTTGACGAAGCGCAGGGGCGCGGCAAGGTCCTCAAGCAGCACCTCGTCGACTAGCGTGTTGAGGGGGCCGAGCTGGCGGGCATCGAGGGTATCGATGGCGAGGCGCCGGGCGCCCGACTGGCAAACCATCCAGACCACGGGATGCACGAGCCCGGGAAATTCCTCGTAGATGCCCAGCTCGACGCCTAGGACCGGCTCGGCATTTTCCAGTTCGAGCAGCGGCACAAAGAGCTTGGGTTCGCCCTCCACCGGCACATACAGCCCGATCGGGCGTTCATTGACCGAGAAATTGAAGCCGCAGGCATAAAGCACATTGGCGGGGGACAGAAGGAGGACCCCATCAAGGCTGCGGCTAGCCGCGCTGTGGCGCAGCCGCTCGCGCACCCCTTGGCGAAAAGCCGAGCCAAGCGGTCGGACCGGCTTGCGGATGGGGGCGACCGCGCTCACAGCCGGTCCTCGCGATAAGGGCCGAGCACCTGCAGTTCGGCCGACAGGCCCAGTTCACGGCCCAGCGCCACGAGATCGGCCAGCACTTCGTCATCGAGCGGCACGCCGCCAGCGGACTTTTTGGCGACGCGGCGCGCTTCCTGTTCGCCAGGAATAAGCACTTCGGAAAAGCCGGGACGAGTGGGGCGCGATTTGACCATTCCGGCAAACTCCCCCATGCGCGCCTTGAACTCTTCGAGCGGCATGAACCATTCGATGTCGATGGCCGTCAGCGAATGGGAGACATCGAGCTTGGCCTGATCGGCATAGGGGGTGAGGCCAAAGCCGCCCCCGCCAATAACACCGGTCAGCACATCGGTCATGAAGGCGAGGCCATAGCCCTTGTATTCGCCGATGGCGAGAAGAGGGCCCTTCATGGCGGCTTCGGGATCGTCGGTGACCTCGCCTTCGGGGGTCAGCGCCCAGTCGAGGGGCATCTTTTTGCCCTCGCGCGCATGCCACAGCATCATGCCCTTGCCCGCGGTGGTGAGGGCAAAATCCATCACGGCGGGAAAACCGAGATTGGTGGGCGCGGCAATGCCCCAGGGATTGGTGCCGACCGCCCCTTCGCGCGCGCCCCAAGGAGCCATTTCGGGGCCGGCATTGGTATAGGCAATGCCGATGCAGCCCGCTTCCATGGCCTGGCAGGCATGAACGGCCGATGAGCCATAATGGGTGGAATTGCGCACGATCACCTGGCCAATGCCGCAGGTCTTGGCCTTTTCGATCGCGAGCGTCATCGCCTTGGCGGCTGCAACCGTGCCGATGCCGTTATGGGCATCGACCAGCGCGAGGGCAGGGCTTTGCTTGACGATCTCGAACTCTGCCCGCGGATTAACCAGGCCTTTCCCGATGCGCTCCTGGTAGCGGCGGAGGCGCCGCACGCCCTGGCCATGGCCGGGGTGGAAGCGCAGCTCGGAAAAGATCAGCGCATCGGCAAAGATCTTGGCGTCTTCGGCCGCGAGGCCAAGCGCTTCAAAACCCTGCGCCATGAAGCGCTCAAGACTGGCTTTTTCCACATTGGTCAGGGTGATCGCCACGATCAGGCCTCGAGCTTGAGGAGGGTGGCGATGTTGGCGGCAGGCTCGGAATAGCAGCCAAGCTCGCCCTTGGGCGCGGTCATGATCACGGTCATGCCGGGGCCATAGCCCGAGCGCGGCCCATCGGTTTGGCCCACAATGCCGATGCTCATGGCGCCGCGCAGATAGCCGTGATTGTAGCGGCTGTCGGTGTTTTCGATGGCCACCACATCCCCCAGCTTGAGGGTGTCGAGCCCGGCGTCCTTGAGGGCGGCGCGGTCGGTGGACTGCATATGCAGGCTCCCCCCTTCGCTGGTGAGCCCGGCGCCGGCCCCAACGAGGAATGCGGGCACGGTGGCAACGACGCCGAATTTGAGCACGCCGTTCTCGACGCGGCAGGGCAGGGCCTTGAGCAGATCGGGCGACAGGCCCTTGCAGTTGATCGCTTCATG
>JAQSXP010000407.1 GCA_029256605.1 Devosia sp.
GGGGTCGGCGAGGCAATCGCCGAACACCGGCCCCAGCGGCCCATGCGCCCAGGCAATCACCTGCGGCACGATCTCGCCGACTGTGATCCGCGCATCGGCATTAAGCAGCGTGAGCGCGGCGCGCAGGGTAAATCCCATTCCGAGCCCGCCGATCAGGATATGGGCCTTGGGGCGCGCCTTGATCGGGTCGCAGGCAAGCCGCGCCAGTTCTTCTTCCGAGCCGCTGAGCCGGCTATTCATCAGCTCATTGGTGCCCAGCATGATGGAATATTCGTGACCGCGCTGCATCAGCCGCAGCCGCGTGTCCCCACCCGGCACAGCAGCCGTATCGAGCTCGATCCAAGGCTTCATCGGCTGGGGCGGTCCTGGCTGGTTGCAAACGGGAAGGTGACCTGGTTAGTAGGGATCACCGCCCCCAAGATCAAGACGGACTGCCCCACGCCCATTTGGCTCAGGCACGAATCCGAACATCGGCAAGGCCTTAGCCTTAACGCCGGAATCTTCTGCTGAACTTTACCCTCATCCAGGCGTTCGCTGCTCGCGCACCGCGGCGCTGCGGCCCTTCGCAATTGCCAGGTGCCGCTTTAGCGCCCAAGATGGTGCGACGCTCGTTCGTTCAGGAGGAACATTCATGCATCTCAGCCATACAACCGGCACATCCCGCCATTCCACCCATGGCCTCTTGGCTGGAGTAGCCTTGGCGCCCCGGTTGAGATCCCCAAGGGCGATAACGAGCTGTTTTCCTCGCGCGTTCTGAGCACCGCGCTCAGCAATCCATGGGCAATGCGCTGGGGCCCCGATGACATGATCTGGCTCACCGAGCGCACCAGCGGCGAGGTGACCCGCGTCGATCCGGAAACCGGCGAGCAGCAGGTCCTGCTGACCCTTGATGACGTCTACACTGGCGTGCAGCACGAGGGTCTTTTGGGCCTGGCAGTCCATCCTGAACTGCTTCAGGGCACCGGCAACGACTACGTCTATATCAGCTATACCGTGAACAACGGCACGGCCGAGGAGCCCGATCCATCCGCCCGGATCGTGCGCTACACCTATGACGAAGCCACGATGCAGCTGGGCGAGCCTACGGTCCTCATTGAAGGGCTGCCGGCGTGGAACGACCACAATGCCGGCCGCGTCGTCATCGGTCCCGACATGAAGCTCTACTATTCCATCGGCGAGCAGGGCGCCAATTTCGGCCGCAACTTCCGCCGTCCCAACCTCGCTCAGGCCCTGCCGACCGCCGAAGAAGTCAGCGCCGAGGACTGGCACACCTATTCGGGCAAGATCCTGCGCATGGAACTCGACGGCTCCATCCCCGAGGACAACCCGGAGATCGAGGGGGTGCGCAGCCACATCTACAGCTATGGCCACCGCAATCCGCAGGGCATTGCCTTTGGTCCCGATGGCACGCTCTACGAAGCCGAGCATGGCCCCTCGAGCGACGACGAGCTCAACATCATCCAGCCCGGCGGCAATTATGGCTGGCCTAATGTCGCCGGCTTCAAGGATGACATGGCCTATTCCTATATCAACTGGAGCGAGGCCCCGCCCGATATCGAGCGCATCGTTACTCCAGTGCCCGACACGGTCCCGCAAACGGCGGAAACCGAGTTCGAAGGCGAGATGGTGGATCCGCTCGCCACCTATTTCACCGTCGACAGTGACTTCCCCTTTGGCGAGCAGTGCGGCTTCATCTGCAACCCCACCATCGCCCCCGCATCGGTGCTGTTCTACGAAGCCGGCGAGAACGGCATTGCCGAGTGGGACAATTCCATCCTGATGCCGACCCTCAAGCATGGTGTGCTCTACGTCCAGCATATGAGCGAGGACGGTAAATCGGTCGATGGCCTGCCCGAAGCCTGGCTCGGCAGCCAGAACCGCTACCGCGACGTGATCATCGCCCCCAACGGCCGCGATGTCTTCATCGCCACCGACGCCTTTGGCTCCGTCGTCCAGCTGTATGGCGATGAGCTGACCACGAGCGTGCTGCACAATCCCGGCGCGATCCTTAAGTTCACCTATGGTGGCGAGGAAGGCAGCGTGATCGGCACCGCCGGCGAGGCGCCAACCGACGCGCCTGCGTCCGAAGCCGTGCCGCCTGCCGGTGGCCCCGAGGAATGGGAGAACCCGGCCAATCAGGGGACCGAAACAGCACCCGCGGAAGGCGCGGCTTCCGATAATGCTGCCGCCGCACCGGCCGCCGGGGCAGGGGAGGCCGATCTTGCTTCCCTCGTCAGTGCCGGCCAGCCTAAATTCGTCTCCACCTGCTCGGCCTGCCATGGCGTCAACGGTCAGGGTGGCGCCGGCGCGGTGCTTGCCGGCAACCAGAACCTGGCCGATGCCGGCCATGTCGCCTCAACCGTGATCCATGGCTTGGGCTATATGCCACCCTTTGGTGATGAGCTCAGCGACGAGGACATCGCTCAGATCGGCAGCTATATCCGCAATTCCTGGGGCAACGACTTTGGGCCGCTGACCATCGATGAGGTCGCCGCCAAGCGCTAGTGGAGCTGCAACCGTGACGCAAAAGGCGGGAGCAATCCCGCCTTTTCTTTTGCTCAACTCGGCAACGCCGCCTCGACCGCCGTCTTGTCCAGCACTGACCAGACCGTTTTGATCCGCCCATCCTCGAAGCGGTAAAACACGTGCTCCGCGAGCTGGACCCGTCGCCCATTTACCGGCAGCCCAAGAAAGCTTCCGCGTGGCGTGCAGTCGAACCACAAGCGCGCCGCCACATTGGCCCCCTCGCAGACCAGCAGGTCGATTTGGAACCGCAGGTCCGGGATCTG
>JAQSXP010000408.1 GCA_029256605.1 Devosia sp.
TGCGGCTTCGGACACCTTGGGATGGGCAACCAGCGCGCTTTCGATCTCGGCCGTGCCGAGGCGGTGGCCGGAAATGTTGAGCACATCATCGACCCGACCGGTGATCCAGTAGTAGCCGTCCTCGTCGCGGCGGCAGCCGTCGCCGGTGAAGTAGTAGCCCTTATAGGTCTCGAAATAGGTCGAAACGAACCGGCTGTGATCGCCGTGAATGGTGCGCGCCTGCCCCGGCCAGCTGTCCTTGATGGCGAGCACGCCCTGTGCCTTGGTCTCCTCCTGCACGCGCCCTTCGGGCGAGAGCACCACCGGCTGGACTCCAAAGAACGGCAAGGTGGCCGAGCCGGGCTTGGCCGCAACGGCGCCGGGGAGCGGGGTGATCATGATGCCCCCGGTTTCGGTCTGCCACCAGGTGTCGATGACGGCGCAGCGCTCGCGGCCAACATGCTTGTGGTACCAGAGCCAGGCTTCGGGATTGATGGGCTCGCCCACCGAACCGATCAGGCGCAGCGAAGAGAGATCGGCCTTATCAACCCATTCCGCGCCCGCGCCCATCAGCGCGCGGATGGCGGTGGGAGCGGTATAGAAGATGTTGACCTTGTGCTTATCGATCACCTCCCAGAAGCGGGCAGGATTGGGATAGCTCGGAATGCCCTCGAACATTACCGTGGTCGCGCCATTGGCGAGCGGGCCATAGACGAGATAGCTATGGCCGGTGACCCAACCAATATCGGCGGTGCACCAGTACACCTCGCCCGCCTGGTAATCGAAGGCGTATTGATGCGTGATCGAAGCCCAGACGGCATAACCGCCCGTCGTGTGGAGCACACCCTTGGGCTTGCCGGTGGAGCCGGAGGTATAAAGAATAAACAGCGGATCCTCGGCGCCCATCGGCTCGGGCTCGTGGAACGGCTCGACGCCGGCGGCGGCCTCGTGCCACCAGATATCGCGGCTGCCCTTCATGGTGACGGCCGCGCCGGTGTTGTGCACGACCAGCACCTTGTCGACGCCCGGCGCATCAGCGAGGGCCTTGTCGACATTGGCCTTGAGCGGCACGGTCTTGCCGCCGCGGCGACCTTCATCGGCGGTGATGACGATGCGGCTGTCGCAGTCGTTGATGCGGCCGGCGAGCGCGTCGGGCGAGAAACCGCCGAACACCACCGAGTGGACCGCCCCGATGCGCGCGCAGGCGAGCATGGCATAGGCGGCCTGGGGGATCATGGGCAGGTAGATGGTGACGCGGTCACCCTTCTTGACCCCGAGCGAGAGCAGCACATTGGCGCAGCGGCAGACCCGCTCATGCAGCTTGCGGTAGGTGATGTGCTCGGCGGCAGTATTGGGATCATCGGGCTCCCAGATGATCGCGACCTGGTCGCCGCGCTCTTCCAGATGCCGGTCGATGCAGTTGGCGGCGAGATTCAGCACCCCGTCCTCGAACCATTTGATCGAGACATCGGGATAAGCAAAGCTCGTGTTCTTGATCTTGGTCGGGGCCTTCATCCAGGAGATGCGCTTGGCCTGGTCACCCCAGAACCCATTGGGGTCGCTGACGGAGCGGGCATACATTTGCTCATACTGCTCCCGGGTGGCATGGGTATGAGCGGTTGCGGCTGCATCTGGCTGGAATACGAGCTCTTGGCTCACACTGGTTCTCCCCTTTTTATGCGTTGCGTTGTTGTACCGCCGGGGCTGCGCATGGGCAAGGCTGTGCTCCATTAACCCCAGCAGGCATGCGCACTTAGGCCGCCAGGCAACTGGTGCTAGTGTGCCGGGGTCAAGCCGGGTGAACGATATGAGCGACATTGCACTGACGCCGCCAAGCACGGTGAGCCCCACTGCCGCCAAGGCGACGATGTTCCGCGCCGCAAGCTATGCCGATATCGGGCTGGTTCATGCCCGGCTGCAGGAAGCGATTGCAACCTCGCCGTTCTATTCGAGCGAGTTCAAGGCCTACGAATCGGCCCGGCTCACCAAGGGCTATCTTGCCACGCTGATCGATGCTGACCCCCACCACGTGATGCTGTTCATGCTCCAGGGGGAACCCGCGGGCTTCATGATCTCGGGGCCGGAGCTGGGCACGCTGTGGCTTTATTGGTCCTATGTGTTCCCCGATAAGCGGCGCAGCACGCTGGGCGTGCAGGGCATGCGCGCCTTCATCAATCATTGGGATTCTGGAGAACCACATCTTCGGCGAAGACTACCTGCTGTTCGAGCGCCCGCTCAACAAGGTGATCCCCGGCTATGACCATGGGGTCAGCGGCGGCATTCTTAACCGCCTGCGCCGCTCGGCCAAGCTAGCGCTTACCCGCTAAGCTCAGCCCGCTGCGAGCGCCGCGGCCCGGCGCGCCCGGAACCACTGCAGAATGGAAACGTCGAGCCCCGCCAGCTTATAGGCTGTGAGCCAAAGCCCGGCCGACCAGGCGGTGATGGCGATCAGGGCCGCCAGCGAGGCGCCCATCAGCCCCAATGGGGGCACCAGTACGGCATTGCCGGCCACCAGCATGAGGATGCCCAGCCCTACGGCGGGCAGGCTGGCATATGGCCGGTCGTGGATCGAGAGCACGAGCGAAGCAGGACCCGCCACCGAGCGCACGACCAATGACAGGCACAGCACCGCGAGCGGCAATGCCCCGGCGGTAAAGGCCGGTCCGAAAAGCAGCAGGCCGAAGGGCGCGCCCACGGCCATCACCACGAAGAGAAGCACCGACAACCCGCTCGCTACCACATTGGCTTCACCCACCTTGCGCAAAAACGCGCTGCGGTCCGCATTGGCCTGACTTTCAAAGATCTCGGGCAGCGTCACCGCGTAAACGGCCCCAACCCCGAAGGCCGCCAACGCAAAGATTCGCGTGCACACGCCAAAGATGGCCAATTGCTCGCGATCGAGCAGATGACTGAGCAGCAACAGGTCGATGTCGAAAAAGAAATCAGTCGCGAGCCCGATCAGCACCCATGGCACGGCGAAGCGCCACCACCGGGCGAGCTCGCGCGGCTGAGCCGGTGCCTCGTTTTGAACGGAGCGGAACACCCGCACGACATAGGCGAAGTGCACCAGCGATACGAGTGCGCAGCCGACCCCGATTACCCACAGCATATTGGAAAACGCCTCGGCGGGCGGCGCCAGGCTCGCGGTGACGAGGAACCCACCAACCACAATCAGCGGCCGAAACACGGAATCGACCACATAGCCGGCCATCGGGTGCTTGAGCCCGACCAGCAGCGCGCCATTGACGTAGAACATGGCCGTCGCAAAAGCGAGCAACGCCGCGGGCACTAGATGGTGCGCCAGCACACTGTCGCCCTGCCCGATCGCCTGCAGCAGCGGATAGCCCGCCAGCAGCAACAGCGCCAGCGTGCCCAGCACATGCCCATAGGCCCAGAGCATGAACACCAGCAGTTGCCGGCGCTGCGCCCGCGCCCGGTATTCGGCGGCGAAATAGGCCCCGACGGTCTGAAAGCCGAAGGGCATGGCGACGCTGATCAGGTTCACGGCGGCCACGATCAGCAGATATTCGCCGAGCAGGCCCGGCCCCCACCAACGCGCGATCAGCGCCTGGACGACAAAGATCAGCCCCGCACCGAATAGGCGCGCGCCAAAGATGATGGTGGACTGGGAAGCCAGCCGTCGCGCCAGACTCATGGGGCGCGGCCCTGCCCGCTGTCGCGGGCCTGGTCGGGCCGTGCAGCGGGGTTGAACAGCCCGGCGACATAGCGGCGCAGCGCGTTAGCGGTGTCGCGGGCCATGAAGGCACCATTGCCAACAAGAAACGGCAAGGGGCGCGAAGCGAAGTTGGCAACGGGCGGCACGGGCCGGATCACGCCCCGGTCGCCCGCCATGCCCTTCTTGAACTGGTGCAGACCGTGATTGCCATCAGTGCCGCCCAGATCATACCAGCGCGCCTGCGTATGGTCGCGCAGCCAGCGGATGATGTGCCAGTGGATGAAATAGCCCGCACGCAGCGGCAGTGCCTTGTCGGCCGTAGCGCCGTAAAGATAAACCGCCCGGTCACCGGCCTTGAAGATCAAGGCCCCGGCGATGACCTCGCCCTCGTGGCGCACGAAGAACAGCTCGGGGCGCAGCGCCGCGATCTCGGTCGCCATCAGAGCTGGCACGGTTTCATAGGCGGAATGGTCGGGGAAATTCTTGCGGTCGAGCATGGCTTCATAAAGTGCGGTGAACTCGCCTAGCCG
>JAQSXP010000409.1 GCA_029256605.1 Devosia sp.
GGCTCTTTGCGCACGCTTGGCGCCGGTGGCGATTGCCTGCTCGCCCGCACCATATCGTGGTACAGCTTTGTGATTGCGGTTGACAGCGGGCGGACACTGACTATGTTCCGCCGCAACGCCACGAGGCGTTCCTTTTGGTTTGTGCCGGTAGCTCAGTGGTAGAGCATTCGACTTTTAATCGAATGGTCGAGGGTTCGACCCCCTCCCGGCATACCATCTTTCTTATCCACGTTACCGATAGGCTGAGTTAAGCTCAGGCGTGCATAGCCCAAGGGCTAAGCGCAATGTGTTGGGCGCGCGTGGACGTGCCGATATGGCGGAGGCGTGCGTGGCGACGATGTATCTGGTGCAGACGTTCAAACAGGTCGGCAAGAAGCTCGTCGCCGAGCCGGTCCAACAGGCAAAAACCGAAGACAAGGCGCTGATGATGGCGGAACGGCTGGCACCATCGCGCGCCGGGGTCATCGCGTTTTCTCAGGAAGTCGACCTCGAAACCGACACCTATGACGAGCCGCGCGTGCTGCTGCGGGTCGGCACCCTGCCCCCTGGTTTGCTTGAAGGCTGAGTAGGTTGCGGCCGCCATCTGACGCGGCGCAGGAAACTCCCAGCCCTCTTTGCCGTTGTGTTGGCAACAAACCAAGAGGCATGTGCATGAATAGGCGTTTGATCGGGGCAATCATTGTGGTTGTGGTGGTGATCGCGGTGGCTACCCTGGTGTTTACCGGCGTGAACCAGGCCCCCACCGGCGGTACTGGCAACACCGAGCTGGAAAATGTCGAGGCGGGCGAGTCCGAAGGCCCATCCAACCCTGGCGGGCAGTAGCTTACAGCCGCGCTTTACCTCCCGGTGAGATTCGGCTGCTAGAGCTGGCAGATGTTGATCGGCGAGCCGATCACCCGCCCTTTCACCAGCCGGATGTCTTTGTGTCGCAGGAAAATATAGAACTGATCAAAGTCTGGGTAGCGACGGCGCTGGTCTTTGCCGTGGGTACCCTGGTGATGCTCTATGTGATCTTGCTGCTGCGGCGTTATGGGGGCGACCTGCCCCTGATCGGCAGCCTGCCCGTGGCTTCGCCGCCAGGCATGGTGCCGCTCTTGGCCGACCCGCGGCTGTTCGTGGTTCTAGTTGCAGCGCATGTAAGCGCCAGCGGCGTCGCCTTGGTGCTGGCGAGCCAGACGATCGATCTGGCGCTGTTGATTGCAGCCAAGGCCATGACCGTGCTGATCGTAGCACTACTGGGCTGCTGGGGCGGGCAAACCGCCTATGAACAGCTCACCGATGGCGGGGCGATCTCGACTGCCGGCCTGCTGCCGATGGCTATCGCGCTGGCGGCCTTCGCGGCGCTCTCGACCATTTTGAGCATGGCATCGCTACGGGCACTCGGCAATCTGCGGTTCTTGGTAGCCGTTGTCGCCATCCTCGCCGCCCCGATGATCCTCAGCGCCGTCTAAGGTCAGGCGGCGAGCGTCACGACCAGCGGACCGCGGGGTGTAGCCACAACGGTATGCTCATACTGCACGCAGGGTGCGGAGGGATTGCTAACCAGCGTCCACTCATCATCTTCCGACTTCTGCTCGGCCCAGCGACCACCCAGGGACAAGAACGGCTCGATGGTGAACACCAGGCCGTTGGTGATGCGGCGGCGTTCGGAGCGGTCGGGCCAAGTGGCGATCTCACCAGGTTCGTCGTGCAGGCTGTCGCCCACGCCGTGGCTGGCGAGATTGCGGATAAGGGTGTAGCCGCCTTTCTTCGCGAACTTGCCGATGGCATTGCCGATCTCGTTGAACCCCGCCCCGGGCTTGACGGTGCGAATGCCGGCCCACATCGCCTTCTTGCCGTCGCGGCAAAGGGCGTCCAGGCGAACGTCGCCCTTGCCGAGCACGAAGGACGCGCCAGTATCAGCAAAAACGCCGTTCTTTTCGGCTGAGACGTCGATATTGACGAGGTCGCCCTGGCGCAGGACGCGCGTGCCGGGGATGCCGTGGGCGATTTCCTCATTGACGGAAATGCAAGTGGCGCCGGGGAACTCATAGGTGATCTCGGGCGCCGAGCGCGCGCCATGCTCAGTGAGAACGGCGCGGCCGATGTCGTCCAGCTCGGCGGTGGTCATGCCCGGCCGCATAGCCGAGCTCATGGCATCGCGCGTGATAGCGCAGATCCGCCCGATCTCCTTGAGGGCTTGCAGCTGCTCTTCGGTGCTGACGGTCATGCGCGCCTTGGCGAGTTGCTTGCCAAGCTCAACGCCCCACTGGTCATAGGAGTTGATGTTCCAGATGACGCCCTGGGTGAACACCTTGTGCTCGTAGAGCGCGACCAAGGAACCCAGCATTTCGGGCGTGAGCTGCGGATAGAAGAGGGTGTTGGACGGCCGATTGCCGGGGAAAACCTTGTGTGGTGCCAAGGCCTTGATAGCTTCGGCGTTCAGCCCCTGCCCTTCGAGTTCGGCGACGACCTCTGCCTCGGTCTTGCCCAGCATCAGCGCTTCGGACTGTGCCAGCACATTGGCCACGAGCTTGGCGTGGTGCGGGGGCAAGCTTTCATGCGGGCGGGCGGCAACAAGGAAGTCGGCCGGCACGACGTCGGTGCCCTGGTGGATCAGCTGGTAAAAGGCGTGCTGGCCATTGGTGCCCGGCTCACCCCAAACGATGGGGCCGGTGGACCAGCCTACAGGCTCGCCATCCAGCGTCACCGACTTGCCATTGGATTCCATGTCCTGCTGCTGCAGATAGGCGGGGAAACGCGACAGGCGCTGGTCGTAGGGCAGCACGGCATGGGTCGAGAAGCCCCAAACATTGCGGTACCACACACCCAGCAAACCCATGATAACCGGCAGGTTTTCTTCCAGTGGCGCGGTGAGGAAGTGCTGGTCCATGGCGTCGGCGCCGCGCAGGAACGCGGAGAAATTGTCGTAACCGACGGCAAGGGCGATCGGAAGGCCGATGGCCGACCAGACGGAATAACGACCGCCGACCCAGTCCCAGAACCCAAAGATGCGATCTTCGCGGATGCCGAAGGCGGCGCAGGCGGGGATGTTGGTAGAGACGGCGGCGAAGTGGCTGGAAACTGCCTCCTCGCCCAGCGAATCGGCCAGCCACTGACGCGCCGAGCCCGCGTTGGTCATGGTCTCGTCAGTGGTAAAGGTCTTTGAGGCAACGATAAAAAGCGTTGTCCCCGGGTTGAGGCGCTTGAGCGTGTCGTGGATATGGGCGCCATCGACATTGGAAACGTAGTGGGCCCGCAGGTCTGGGCGGGTATAGGGCTCGAGCGCGAGCGTCACCATGGCCGGACCGAGGTCGGAGCCGCCGATGCCGATATTGACGATGTCGGTGAACTGCTCGCCGGTATGGCTGCGGATCCCGCCGGAGCGGATGGCGTCAGTGTAGATTTTGATGGCGGCGAGGACCGCGCGGACGTCCGGCATGACGTCCTTGTCGTCGATAGGAACGGGCCTAACTCCCTGATAACGCAGGGCCATATGCATGACCGCCCGGTTCTCGGTGATGTTGATATGCTCGCCTTGCCACATTTGGCTGCGGCGCTCTTCGAGGCCGGAGGAGCGGGCGAGGTCGAAGAGGGCGGCCATGGCCTCTTCGTCGACGCGGTTCTTGGAATAGTCGAGCAGCAGGTCGCCGGCGCGGGCGGAAAAGCGCTGGAAACGCTGGGGATCTTCGGCAAAGAGGCCGCGCACGGGGCGGCTTTCCAGCCGCTCGCGGTGCGCGTCCAGATGGGTGAAGCTGACCTTGCGCCCTGATTTCGCCATGAAGATGAACCCTTTCTGAACGTCAAATAACCGGCAGATCGCCCGCCGCCCAACCC
>JAQSXP010000410.1 GCA_029256605.1 Devosia sp.
TCCGGGTTGCGCTTTTGCGGCATGATGGACGAGCCGGTGGTCCATTTGTCGGACAGCTTGATGAAGCCGAACTGGGCCGAGCTCCAGATCACCAGTTCCTCGGCAAAGCGAGAGAGATGCATGGCGCAGATGGCAGCGGCCGCGAGGGTTTCGAGGATGAAATCGCGGTCGGACACGGCATCGAGCGAGTTGGCGGTGGGGCGATCAAAGCCGAGCGCCTGCGCGGTCCTGTCCCGGTCGATTGGGTAGGGCGTGCCGGCCAGCGCCGCCGAGCCTAGTGGGTTCTCATTGAGCCGCTTGCGGGCGTCTTGGAGCCGGCCGGCATCGCGCCCAAGCATTTCCACATAGGCCAGGAGATGGTGGCCAAAGGTCACCGGCTGGGCGTTTTGCAGATGGGTGAAGCCGGGCATGATGGTTTCGGCTTCGTCCTCGGCCTTGGTGACGAGGGCAAGCTGCAGGCCGCGGATCTGGACGAGGAGCGTATCGATGGTGTCGCGCACATAAAGGCGGAAATCGGTGGCGACCTGGTCATTGCGCGAGCGGGCAGTGTGGAGGCGCCCGGCGGCATCGCCGATTTTTTCGCGCAGGCGCGATTCCACATTCATGTGGATGTCTTCCAGCGAACGCGAGAACGTGAAGGTGCCGTTCTCGATCTCGCCCAGCACCTCGGTTAAACCGGCCGTGATGCTGTCGGCATCGGCCTGCGTCAGAATGCCGGTTGCAGCAAGCATGCGGGCATGGGCTATCGAGCCGGCAATATCCTGGGGGAAAAGACGCTGATCGAAGCCGATCGAGGCGTTGATTTCTTCCATGATGGCGTCGGGGCCCGATGCAAACCGGCCGCCCCACATCTTGTTGCTCATTGCTGCTCTCCGGAGATCCCATGACTCAATCCAGCCCCGCCCGCCCCGAAGCTCGCCATCGGTTCCGGTTGCTGCTGGGACTTGGAGTTGGTGTGGTGGCGCTTTCTATAACGGCGTGGGCGTGGCTGGGCAATGCCGGGCAGGCACGCGAATGCCCGGTGCAAGCCGAGGCGGCCGAGGCGATCGACTTTGCCGCGGTGGGGGAACTCGCTGCGCTCAATGGCACGGGGGAAGGGCGGGGCTATTCGGCGCTTGCCTTCCAGGACGATGCGGGCGCCCCGATGAGCATTACGAGCTTCAAGGGCAAGAAATTGCTGGTCAATTTCTGGGCGAGCTGGTGCGTGCCGTGCCGGGAAGAAATGCCGGCGCTCGATGCGGTGGCGAGCAAATATAATTCCGACGAGTTCGCGGTGCTGCCGATCAATCTCGATATCGGCGAGGATGGGCTCGGCAAGGCGCGCGCGTTTTTGGCCGAAGGCCAGTTTGCCAATCTGCCGCTGTTTGCGGATCCAACTTTCGCCGCCTTCGAGCGGCTCAAGCGCGAAGCGGTCGCGGTGGGGCTGCCGGTGACGCTGGTGCTCGACCAGGACGGGTGCGAGCTGGCGGTGCTGCAGGGGCCGGCCGAGTGGGACACGCCCGACGGGCATGCGGTGGTGGAAGCGCTGATCGGGCTCGGCGCCTAAACTCAGGCGCGCTTGTCGACGAGGAGGCCCTGGCCGGGCGGCGGGGCGGCCTCGACAGCCTGGGCGACCATGTTGATGAGGCTTGTTTCCATCTCGTGGGATTTCTTGAGCACGGCGAGTTGGACGCTTTGCTGGGTCGCGGCGGCGCGGGTGGTGACCATCTGCATGGCAAGATCGGTGTTCATCGCGCGCTCCGGTTCAGGCGGGGATCATAGAGAGGCGCGGGTAAACAAAACGCTAGCGGCCCCCGAGCAGCGCCACCTGCGAGCGCTTGCCGATCGCGGCCAACACCATGCCGGTGGCAAAGCCACCGAGATGGGCCCACCATGACACGGGCTCCAGCGAGCCCATCACCACATTGAAGATCTGGACGGCAATCCAGACGCCAAGCATCCAGAAGGCCGGCACCGGCAGCGGGATGGGAATGACGATGCGCGCCAGCACATAAACCCGGGCATGGGGATAAAGCAGGCAATAAGCGCCCATCACCCCGGCAACGGCTCCCGAAGCGCCGATCAGCGGCGTGGTGCTGAGGGGATCGAGCAACAGATGCAGCAGCGCCGCGCCGGCAGCGCAGCCGAGGTAAAACAACACGAAGCGGACATGCCCCAGGGCATCTTCGATGTTGTCGCCGAACACCCAGAGAAACAGCATAACCACCGGGATCATGCCCCATTCGATGGCGACCTGCAGGAAGCCGATGGGGGAAAGGAGCGACTGGGCGGCAAAGATGAGGGTCGTGACCGCCATCAAGCCATAGGTGACCCAGGGAAAGGCGATGTGGCGGATCGGGTTGGTGTCATGCAGAGGCAGAAACATGCCGACCCGCCTCCTCGTTAGCCGCCCTTGCGGGCATCCCCATAGCTGCCCGGAACCCAGAGCACGTCCTTGGCGCCCTGGTTGTTGGCTACCCGCGCCAGCACAAAGAACAGGTCCGACAGGCGATTGAGATAGCGCACGGCCTCGGGATTGGTGTCGGGCTCGGCGGCGGCCAGTTCCACCACCAGCCGCTCGGCGCGGCGCGTTACGGTGCGCGCCACGTGAAACGCGGCCGAGAGCGGCGTGCCGCCGGGAAGCACAAAGCTTTTGAGCGGGGCAAGATCGGCATTGTAGCTGTCGATCTGCTTTTCGATCCAGGCGGTCTGGGCGGCGGTGATGCGCAGGGACGGGTGCTCGGCATCGGGTGCGTCGGCGCCGGGGGTCGCGAGATCGGAGCCGACATCAAAGAGATCGTTCTGGATGCGGCCAAGGATGGTGTCGATCTTGGGCATGGAGCCGGTGTGCAGCCGCGCCATGCCGATAAAGCTGTTGGCCTCGTCGACCGTGCCATAGGCTTCAACGCGCAGATCGTATTTGGG
>JAQSXP010000025.1 GCA_029256605.1 Devosia sp.
GCGTCGTACAGCCCGATCTGCTGGCCGAGCACCGTCGCCACGAGCGACCCGACAATGCCCAGCACCGTGGTCAGGATAAAGCCCGAAGGCTTGCGCTTGCCCGGTGTAATCGCCCGCGCGATCAGCCCGGCGAAGAACCCAACAATGATGCTCCAGATAATGCTCATGCGTGCCCCCTGTTCGCCGCACTAGATGCGCAGTCCGGCGCCCCGTTGCAAGATGGCGAGCAGTCGCCGCTGCCCACCACCCGTGCCGTTCGTCTAGCGGAAGCCTTCTTCGCGCCCGTGATGCAGCTTGGGCCCGCGCTCCTCGATCTTTTCGGGCGCTTCATCCACCGGCCGGTTGGGCGCGGTGAGCAACTGCGGGTAGCTGTTGGCATTGTAGGCCCAGTTCACCGCATTGCGCAGCACCAGCCCGACCGTATTGTCATGATAGGTCGGATAGGTTTCGTGGCCCGGGCGGAAATAGAAGATATTGCCCGCGCCGCGCCGGTAGGTCAGCCCCGAGCGGAACACTTCCCCGCCCTGGAACCAGGACACGAACACCGTTTCGAGCGGCTCGGGCACCGAGAACGGTTCGCCATACATTTCTTCCATCTCGAGCTCGAAATAGGGCGGCAGGCCCTTGGCGATGGGGTGGCCAGGATTGGTGACCCACAGCCGCTCGCGCTCGCCCGCTTCGCGCCAGGAGAGACCACAGGGCGATCCCATCAGCCGTTTAAAGATCTTCGAAAAATGCCCGGAATGGAGCACGATCAGCCCCATGCCTTCCCAGACGCGCTGAGCGATCCGCTCGACCACTTCGTCTGCGACCTGGCCATGGGCGGCGTGTCCCCACCAGATCAGCACATCGGTCTCGGCCAATGCCGCTTCACTGCAGCCATGCTCGGGGTCCTGCAGGGTCGCGGTCTTGGTTGAGATATTGCTGTCGCTGCTCAGCAGCTTGGCAATCTGGTTGTGCATGCCCTGGGGGTAGTTGTCCGCCACGATCTTGTTTTTCTGCTCGTGGACATTCTCGCCCCAGACCAGGGTTCGGATCGGCATTGTCGTCTCCTATAAATTGCCGGCCGGCGGGTCATTGCTTCCGCAAGGCCATTGAACCAAGGCGCTTGGCAGCTCCGCGGCCGAGGCGCACGGAAAGGAGCCAGACCCAGGAGGTGTTCTCAAAACGCTAACGCTGGGAGGCAGCGCCGCGTTGCGGCCCCTGCCCTTTGCCGTCGAGCGGCGCCCTCACCGGATCGGCTTGCCCGCGCCATCGAAGCGGTGAATCTTGTCGTCCATCGGACTGATATGCACCGTCTCGCCCGAATGGTAGCTGTTGCTGCCATCGAGCCGCACCACTACGGGCTCTTCGGTGCCCATTTCGAGATAAACATAGCTGTCGGCACCCAGGTTTTCCGTATGGATCACCTTGCCGGTCCACAGCCCCTCGCTGGGCTTGATGATGATGTGTTCGCCCCGAATGCCCACGGTCTTCGCGCCAAAGGGCGCCGCCAGTTCCCCGGAGAGGAAGTTCATCTTAGGCGAACCAATAAAACCGGCGACGAACATGGAATCGGGCCGCTCATAAAGCTCCATCGGCGTGCCCACCTGCTCGATCATCCCGTCACGCAGCACGCAGATGCGGTCGGCCAGCGTCATCGCCTCCACCTGATCATGGGTCACATAGATCATGGTGACGTCGTTCATCTCTTCGTGCAGCTTGGCGATCTCGATCCGCGTCGCCACGCGCAGCGCCGCATCGAGGTTCGAGAGCGGCTCATCGAACAGAAACACGCGCGGATCGCGCGTGATCGCCCGCCCGATCGCCACCCGCTGGCGCTGCCCGCCCGATAGCTGCTTGGGCAGCCGGTCGAGATAGGGCCGGATCTGCAGCATGTCGGCGGCCCGCTCCACCCGCTGGCGGATCTCTTCCTTGCCCTTGCCCTTTTCCAGCGTCAGCCCAAAGGCCATGTTCTCGTAGACCGTCATATGCGGATAAAGCGCATAGGACTGGAACACCATGGCGATGCCCCGCTTGGATGGGGCCAGCGCATTGACCACCTCGCCATCAAACAGCATCTCGCCCGAGGTAATGTCCTCGAGCCCACAGATCAGACGCAGCAAGGTGGATTTGCCGCAGCCCGAGGGCCCGACAAACACCATGAACTCGCCCGAGCGCACCTGCAGGTCGACGCCCTTGATCACCTCCACCACGCCAAAGGCCTTGCGGATATTGCGAAGCTCAATGCTAGCCATCTGGGAACACTCCTAGCCTTTGACGCCGCCGGCGGTGAGCCCGCTGACGATCTTGCGCTGGAAAATCAGCACCAGCACCACCAGCGGCACCGTCACGATCACCGAGGCGGCCATGATCAGCCCCCAAGGCGTTTCGAACTGCGAACCACCCGAGAGCAGCGCAATGGCCACCGGAACGGTGCGGGTATTGTTGGATGAGGTGAAGGTCAGCGCGAACAGGAACTCGTTCCAGGCGCTGATGAAAGCCAGGAGCCCCGTCGTCACCAGCGCCGGCCACATCAGCGGCAGGAAGACGCGGGTGATGATCACCCAGGGCGTCGCCCCATCAACGATCGCCGCTTCCTCGATCTCCACCGGCAGGTCGCGCATGAAGGTCGTCAGTACCCAGACGGTAAAGGGCAGCGTGAAGATCGTGTAGGAAAAGATCAGCGCCCAGGGGGTGTTGTAGATCCCAAGGCTGCGGATCACCTCGAACAGCCCCGCCAGTACCGCGATCTGTGGAAACATCGAGACAGCGAGGATCGTCATCAGCAACAAGCTACGGCCCCGGAACCGGACACGGCTCAGCGCATAGGCCGCCGTCACGGCCAGAAACAGCGCCAGCAACACGGTGACGGTCGCGACGAAGATCGAGTTGAGCAGATTGCGCGGAAAGCTGCCCGAAGTGAGCACCGATTGGTAGTTCTGCAGGCTGAACGAGGTCGGCCAATAGCTGACCCGGAAAATATCGGTGCCCGATTTGAAGCTGGTCAGGATCGCGTAATAGAACGGGAACACCGAGACGACGACGATCACGAGGACCAGCAGGTAGAACAGCACCCGCTTGATCAGCTTCCACGGGTGAATGGTGGCGGCGGCCATCAGCGATCTCCCCCATCGAAATTGACCCGTCCCAGCCAGATATAAAGGATGGTGAACAGCACGATCAGCACGAAGAGGAATGTCGACTGCGCCGAGCCATAGGCAAAATTGTCGAAGTCGAAGAGGTTTTCGCGCGCCAGCACCGACATGGTCTTGGTAGCCGCGCTATTGGGGGTCAGCACATAGATCAGATCGAAGATGCGCAGTGCATCGAGAACGCGGAAGATGATCGCCACCATCAGCGCCGGCCGGACCAGCGGCAGCGTGATCCGGAAGAACTGCTTGATCGGATGCACGCCGTCGATTTCGGCGGCCTCATAGATATCGCGGGGGATCATCTGCAAGCCCGCCAGGATCAGCAGCGCCATAAACGGCGTCGTTTTCCAGATGTCGACGATCAGCACCGCGGTCATCGCCGTTTCGGGTGACGCGGTCCAGGCCACTTTCTGGCTCAACAGACCCAGCTTCATGCCGAGATCGTTGATGATGCCGAACTGGTCGTTCAGCATCCAGCCCCACATGCGGGCCGAAACAATGGTCGGGATCGCCCACGGGATCAGGATGGCGGCGCGGACAATGCCGCGGCCCTTGAACTCGGCATTGAGCACCAGCGCCACCAGCATGCCCAGCACCGCCTCGGCGGACACCGAAATAACGGCGAAGCGGACGGTGTTCCAGACGGCGTTCCACCAGGCCGGATCCACCAGCAGGCCGCGGTAGATCGTGCGCCCGCTTTCGAGCGTGCGGATCTGCAGATAATTGCTGAACCCCACCCATTCGGCCCCATAAAGGTCGTTGAGCGAAGCGTCGGTGAAGGAAAAATAGATCGAGCGCAGCAGCGGCCAGCCGGCCACCACCGCCAGCGCCGCCATCATCGGCAACAGGAACCAGCGCGCCGCCCGCAGGCGCTGCTGCATCAGCTGGGACTGGGCCTTGGGTCTGGCTGCGGGGACTGGCGCCGCCAGGGTTTCGGTAGCCATTTGCTGCTCCTCCCCCGTTATTTGCCCCCGGCTGGAGGCGGGCGGCTAGCGTGCCGTCCGCCCGAGCTGAAAAGGGCCCGACTTATGGCTTACCAGCCGCTGCCCTTGAGGTCGGTCAGATCGAGTTCCAGTACTTCGAGGTTCTCCGCCGCCGAGCCATTGCCCGAAAGCGTGTCATGCACAGCGCTCCAGAACAGCGAGGAGACCTGGTTGTAATCGGCCTTGGTCGGGGCCGATGGACGCGGCACCGCGTTCTGGAAGATTTCCTTCCAGTTCGGCACGATCGGTGCCGCCTCGGCGATTTCGGCATCGTCGTAAAGCGCTTCGATCGTGGGCAATTGCGTCTGGTTGATCGCCCGCGCTTTTTGCACTTCGGGCGAGCTCAGGAACAAGGCCAGCTCGATGGCCGCATCAGGATCCTGGGAATATTTGGACACGGCATAGTTCCAGCCACCCAGCGTTGCGGCCGACCGCGCCTCGGCGCCATCGCCTGCTGGCAGCGGCGCCACGTCGAATTTGCCGGCAATGCTGGAATCCGAGCCATTGCCCAGCGCATAGGCATAGGGCCAGTTGCGCATGAACACCGCATTGCCCAGCTGCCAGACCCCGCGGCTTTCTTCTTCGCCATAAGCCAGATTGCCTTCGGGCGAGATCGTGCCGATCCAGCTGGCCGCTTCCTCGAGCGCTGCGACCGCCTGCTCGTTGTTGATGGAAATGGTGCCGTCGGCCTCAACGACCTGCCCGCCGCCATAGGACTTGACCCATTCCAGCGCGTTGCAGGTCAGCCCTTCATAGGCATTGCCCTGGAACACGAAGCCGAACATGTCGGGGTTACCCGCGGCACGCTCGCCATCCATCACTTCCTGCGCGGTTGCCTTGAGCTCGGCCCAGGTGCCGGGCACTTCCTTGCCGTATTTTTCCAGCAGGTCGGTGCGGTAATACAGGGCTGGCGCGTCGGTATAGCCGGGCATGGCCACGAGCTTGCCGTCCACGGTCTGGGATTCGATGATGGAGGGGAAATGCGCCCCGATCACATCGGCAGCCGCTTCGCTGAGGTCGAGGAACTGGTCGGCCAGCTGCGGCGCCCAGATCACGTCGGTGGTATACACATCGATATCGGCATTGCCCGCCGCCAGCCACAGTCGATACTGGCCGAACTGGTCCGAGGTCGAGGACGGCATGGGCACGATGGTGACGGTGTGCCCGGTCTGCTCGGCAAACAGGTCCAGCTGGGTCTGCAGGAATGCCAGGCCCGTGCCGGTGTCCCCCGAAACAATGGACAGCTCGGCCGCTTGCGCCGCGCTCGCCACCAGGGTGACGCTCGCCAGCAGACCGGCCATCAGCTTGTTGATCTTCATTGGTATCCTCCCGAATGAAACATGCGACGAGGAAGAACCCGGCCAACACACGCGCCTCGCTTCGGGCGGCGCCGCCAGCATTCCACCTCAATGCTTTAGCCGGCTGGTTGACCCAACACTTCTTCTAAAGCCTTCTTGCCACGAGACAACCAGAGGCCCCCTACACTGTCAAGCAGCGGTCAGGTTAATTTGCCCCGGCCCTGCTTTTTGACAAGAATGCCACCCCTTCCCCGCCTGAACTGCCTCGCGCCGGTTTGACGCGCCCGGTCGCCCGCGCCATGGTGGCGCGCAATGCGCAAGGAGTCGGATCATGGATAATCACTTTGTTTCAACCGACTGGCTGGCCGACCATCTCGGCGATCCCGATCTGGTGATCGTGGATGGCTCCTGGCATATGCCCGGCTCCGTGCGCGATCCGCGGGCCGAATATCTGGAATCCCATCTGCCGGGCGCGGTGTTCTTCGACATCGATGCCATCGCCGACAAAGACACCGACCTGCCCCATATGCTGCCTGCCCCCGCCGCGTTTGCTGGCGCCGTCGGTGAGCTCGGCATCGCCGGTACCATGACCATCGTGGTTTACGACCAGCTCGGCATGGCCACCGCCCCCCGCGTCTGGTGGACCTTCAAGGTCATGGGCGCCCCCAAGGTGCTCCTCCTCGAAGGCGGCTCGCCCAAATGGCGGGCTGAGGGCCGCCCCACCGAGTCCGGCCCCGTGCAGCGCGAGCCGCAATGGTTCGAAGTGCGGCTCGATCCCGACCGCGTCACCGATTTTGGCACCGTGCTCGCCCGCAGCCGCGACCGCGAGGCGCAAATCCTCGATGCCCGCCCCGCCGCCCGCTTCAACGCCGAAGTGCCCGAGCCGCGCCCGGGCCTGCGCGGTGGCCGCATCCCCGGCAGCATCAATGTGCCCGCGAGCCTCTTGACCGAAGCGGGTGCCATGCGCTCGCCCGCCGAACTCCGCCAGCTTTTTGCCGAACGCCGCGTCGATCTCAGCCGTCCCATCATCACCACTTGCGGGTCGGGCATCACCGCCTCGGCTCTGGCGCTCGCCCTGGAAGTCGCGGGCGCCAAGGACGTCGCCGTCTATGATGGCTCCTGGACCGAATGGGGTGCCCATCCCGATGCGCCCATCGCCTGAGGCAGTGCAGCATGGTAGCTAACGGCATTGTAACGTGCGCAGGCACGAGCAAGACTGATATGCTGTAGCCGACAGCGCTGCGGCTCCTTCGCGCGCATCAGGTGAACGGGATTAGATCAGTTTGATACGGCAGCTTCTGGCATCGGTAATTGTTTTGGCCGCTGCGGCCCTGGCCTGGGTCTTTTTCGCCCCGGGCGCTACCCAAACCCTCGCTTCCTACGGCATCACCCTGCCCTTTGGCCCTGGCGAGCAAGTTGCCAGTACATCGCCCGCCGGACGCCCGGCCGGCGGCCCACCCCGTGAGGGCGCGGCAGCAGCGCCTGGGCCCGGTCCCGGCGGCCGCGGCGGCGGCCCTGGCGGCCCCCGGGGTAGCCGGCAAACCAATGTCGTGACCACCGGCGTGACCTACGCCACCATCAACGACACCCTCTCCGCCATCGGCGAAGGCACCGCCGTGCGCTCGGTCACCGTGGTTTCCGCGGCCGGCGGCACGCTCACCGAAGTCGTGGTGTCACCCGGCCAGGAGGTGCAGGCGGGCGACGTCATCGCCCGGCTCGAAGCCGATGCCGAGCGGTTGGCGCTCGACCGCGCCCGCCTGGCCGCGGACGATGCCGCCGCCACCCTCGCCCGCACCGAGGGCCTCGCCAGCTCCAATGTCGTGGCCAACACCGCTCTCACGGCCGCTCAGCTGGCCGCCGCCAATGCCGATCTTGAGGTGCGCAATGCCGAATTGGCCCTCGCCCGGCGCACCATCACCAGCCCAATCACCGGCACGGTCGGGCTGATCCAGGTCACGCCTGGCAATTATGTGGGCGCGCAAACCACCGTCACCACCATCGATGACATCGACTCGGTGCGCGTCGATTTCTGGGTGCCCGAGCGCTACGCCACCATTGTTCGGCCCGGCACGCCCATCACCGTATCCGCCCTGGCTGTCCCCGGTCGCCTTTTTGAAGGCGAGATCAGCGCGCTCGACAACCGGGTCGATCCCGCCAGTCGCACCCTTCAGGTCCAGGCCGAGATCCCCAATGAGGATGGCACTTTGCGCCCCGGCATGTCTTTCCAGGTCGCCCTGCGCTTTCCCGGCGAGCAATATCCCGCGGTCAATCCGCTGGCGATCCTGTGGTCCACCGAAGGCTCCTATGTCTGGAAATATGTGGATGGCCGCGCCGTGCGCGTGCCCGCCGAGATCGTGCAGCGCAACAGCGACGGCGTCTTGGTGCGGGCCGATCTCGCGCCCGGCGACGCCATCATCACTGAAGGCGTGCTGCAGCTGAGCGAAGGCGCGCAGGTGACCCTGCTGGAAGGACCCGACGGCACCGGCGCCCAGCCGCAGGCCGAACAAGCGGCTGCGGCCAGCTAGCCCCAAAGGAGCGCGCGATGTCGATTGCAGCCAAAAACCAGCGCGGCGGTACCCTGGCGGGCCTGTTTGTGCGTCGCCCAGTCATGGCGATGGTGATCAACGCCCTGATCGTCGTGGCCGGCCTCGCCGCGCTTCTCGGCGCCGAAGTGCGCGAACTGCCCAGCGTCGAGCAACCCGTTCTTTCCATCTCCACCCGCTTTGACGGCGCGGCGGCCGAAACGGTGGATCGCGAGGTCACCGCCGTCGTTGAAGGCGCGGTTGCGCGCGTTCAGGGCGTCACCGCCATTTCCTCGAGCTCCTCGACCAACACCAGCCGCGTCACCCTCGAGTTTTCCGACGGCACCAATCTTGATGTCGCCACCTCCGATGTCCGCGATGCCCTGAGCCGTGTCACCCGCTCCCTGCCCGATGACGTGGATGACCCCACCATCTTCAAGGCGGACTCCGACGCCCAGGCCGTGATCCAGCTTGCGGTCACCTCCGATACCGTTCCCGTCGGCCAGCTGAGCCAGCTGGTCGAGGACGTGATCTCCGAGCGGCTCGCCTCGGTCGAGGGCGTCGCCGAAGTGCAGGTCTATGGCACGCGCGAAACGGCCTTCGAGATCGACGTCGATCCCGTCAAGCTCGCCAGCCTCGGCCTCACCGTCGCCGATATCCGCAACGCCGTGTCCACCATCGCCTTTGATACGCCCGCCGGCTCCATCAACGGCCCCAACCAGAATATCTCCGTGCGCGCCCTGTCGGAGGTGACCCAACCCGAGGACTTCGAAGAGATCATCATCTCGGGCAAGACCACGCTGGGCGATGTCGCGACAGTGGTCTTTGATGCGGCGGCCAGCACCTCATCGCTGCGCTCCGACGGCAAGCCCGGCATCGGCTTGGGCATTGTGCGTCAGGCCCAGTCCAACACCATCGAGATCTCCGAAGGCATTCACGCCGCCGTGGATGTGCTCAACCAGACCTTGCCTGAAGGGGTCAGCATCAAGGTCTCGAGCGACGATGCCGTCTTCATCGAAGGCGCGCTGCACGAAGTGCAGATTGCCCTCATCGTTTCCCTGCTGGTGGTCGTCGCCATCATCTACCTGTTCCTGCTCGATTGGCGCGCCACCATCGTGCCGGCCCTCTCCATGCCCATCGCCCTTCTGGGCGCCGTCGCGGGCATTTACCTCGCCGGCTTCTCGCTCAATATCATCACGCTCCTCGCCCTTGTGCTCGCCACCGGGCTGGTGGTCGATGACGCGATCGTGGTGCTGGAAAATATCGTGCGCCGCAAAGCCATGGGGGCTGGCCCGCGCGCGGCGGCCGTCCTCGGCACCCAGGAAGTGTTCTTTGCGGTGGTCGCGACGACCCTCACTCTCGCCGCCGTGTTCATCCCGCTCTCCTTCCTCGCGGGTCAAACGGGGCGCCTGTTCCGCGAGTTCGGCTTCACCCTCGCCATTGCCGTGCTGCTGTCGTCCGTGGTCGCGCTTTCGCTTGGCCCGATGATCGCCTCGCGCCTGCTCAAAGCCGAGGTTCGCACCGATCAGCCCCGGAAGGGGCTTATTGGCGGCATCGGCCGCTTCTTTGCCCGCCTTTATAGCCGCACGCTCAAGCTTGCCCTGGCCAACCCCTTTGTGGTGGTGCTCGTCGCCCTGCTCTTTGCCGCCTCGTCCTATTACGTCTATGGCAATCTGCGTCAGGAGATCACCCCGCCCGAGGACCGCTCGCAGATTTCCCTGCGCGTGCAGGCTCCCAGCACCGCCAGCCTCGATTATGTGCGCAGCCAGATGACGACCATCGAGTCCATGCTGCAGCCCTTTGTCGATAACGGTGAAGTCCGCTCGATCTTCGTGCTCTCAGGCTGGGGCAATGGCGGCTCGCTGACCTTGTCCCTGGCCCCCTGGGGCGAGCGCGAACGCAGCCAGGCCGAGATCGCCGCCGACATCAACGCGCTGATGGCCCAGGTCCCGGGCGTGCGCGCTTCGGTGGGCCAGGGCAACAGCCTTGGCATTCGCGGCGGCGGCTCGGGCCTGCAATTTGCCGTGGTCGGCTCCAACTATGATGTGCTGGCCGACACCGCCGAAACCATCAGCGACCAGCTCGAGGAAGACGGGCGCTTTGGCCGCGTCACCGTCAACTTCGACACGACCCAGCCGCAGCTGACCCTGTCGGTCAATCGCGAACGCGCCGATGCGCTGGGCATCGACATCAATGGTCTTGCGACCACCATGCAGGCCATGATCGATGGCACCGATGTCGGCACCGTCTTCATCGAAGA
>JAQSXP010000026.1 GCA_029256605.1 Devosia sp.
GCCTTAATGGTGCACAACCAGGAGGCAGAGATGATTGAAGACAAACTGCGCGAAACCATTGTGGGTGAACTGCAGCGCCAGGCCAGCAACAAGCCTGACAAGCTCAAGGTGACGGCGCAGGACGAGCGCTTGCGCATCGAAGGCGAGGTCAATCTCGACGATCTGGTGATGGCCGTTCTGGGCTCGGTTGCCGGCGGCCCTTAGGCCGGTCGGTCACCCAGCGTTTCGGCGGGCGGCTGTTCCAGCTGCCCGCGCTTTTGCAGCCAGATGGCAATCACGCTCCACAGCAGCGCCCAGGCGGCGCCGATGCACCAGCCGGCCAAGATATCGCTGGGGAAATGCACCCCCAGATAAAGGCGGCTGAAGCCGACAAGGAGGGTCAGGAACACCGCCGCGCTCAGGGCATAGATCTTGAGAGCCATGGTGGGCGCGAGCCGGGCCAGCAGCGCGCCGATCGAGAGATAGGTCACTGCAGAGAGCATGGAGTGCCCGCTGGGAAAGCTCGAGGTGAACTGGTGGGTGAAGGATTCCAGGTCGGGTCGGGGCCGGTCATAGCCCATCTTGAGCACGGTGCTGAGCGCGGTGCCGCTGAGCACGCAGACCACCATCAGGAGCGCGGCCTGCTTGAGACCCGCCAGCACGAGATAAATGGCGACGCCCACGACGATGAGCCCGAGGCACGCAAAACTGCCGAGCGCGGTGACGTCGCGCATCATCTCCTGCAGCCACAAGGGGCCGATCAGGTGATGGCTGGGATCGGGCGTGCGGAAGAGCATCAAGAGGGCGGTGTCAAAGGCCTCGGTATCGCCTTCGCTGACCCCGTCCGCCAGTGACAAGAAGGCAAGGACGAGGCCCGTAACCACAGCGATGCCGGCCAGCACGCTCGCTTCCCCCCGGGCAAAGTTGATGACGCTGCGCAGGTTGAGCAATTGGGAAAGCGATCGTGCCATGTTTGCCTCTGTTGGTGGGCGACCAACGCCGTCGGGAGCCGCGATGTTCCACAATCCTCGCCAGGCAAGATGCTGCGGCGATTGCGCATTGAACCATAGCGGCTTCTCACCGTTGTGTGACAGCAATTCCCCTTTGCAGACGGGCGACACTGATGGTCGAGCGACATTTCCACGTGATCCTCAATACCAATGCCGGAACCGCCCACGCCACCGGCACTACCGGCGAGACGCTGGCGGCGATGTTCGAGGCGGCGGGCCTCAAGGCAACCATCGATGCCGATGGTGACACCCCGTTCAAGCAGCGCATCGATCGGGCGCTGCAAAGCCCGGCCGATACCATTGTGGCCGCCGGTGGCGATGGCACGATCACTGCGCTCGCCCATGCGCTGGTGGGAACGGACAAGAACCTCGCCATCCTGCCGCTCGGGACCGTCAACCTGCTGGCGCGCGACCTGCATCTGCCCCTGACCGTGCCCGATGCGGTCAAGCAACTGCAAACCGCCGAGTTGCGCCGCATCGATGTCGGGCAGATCAACGGGCAAACCTTTCTGCATAAGGTCGTCATCGGCACCATTCCGGGAGTGGCCGCCGGGCGCGAGCATATTCGCGGCACCATGACGCTGGGCACCAAGATCGCCTTTTTCCGCTATTTCACCCGCCGGCTGGCGCGGGCGCGCCGCATGGCCGTGCGCATCGTGCCGCGCTCGGGCGAGGCGCGGGTGGAGCGGGTGCAGTCCATTGCCGTGTCGAGCAATGCCTATGAGGAGGGGTTCGGCAAGTTCTTTGCCCGCAACCGGCTGGATCGCGGGAGCCTGACGCTTTATGTGATCAAGCACCTCAATCTGGGTGACGTGGCGCGGCTAACGGCGCGCATGTTGCTGGGCCATTGGCGCGACGACGAGGCGCTGACCATTGAAAGCGTGGATGAATTGACTATCGAAACCCGCAAACCCGCCCTCAAGGTGATGCTGGACGGGGAGGTCGAGACCTTCTCGACGCCGCTGCATTTCAAGATCCTGCCGCTGGCCTTGTCGGTGCTGGCGCCCGCTGCGCCCGAGGCGCCCTCCGATGCGCCGCTCCCCCTGGAGGAGGGGCTGGCTCCATGAAGGTCGTCCACCTTTCCGACCTGCATTTCGGCAAGCATGACACGCGTATTTCCGAAGGGCTTGCTGCCGATATTGAATCACAGCAGCCCGACCTCGTGGTGGTCAGCGGCGATTTTGCCCAGGTCGGCAGCAAGGAGGAGTTCGTCACCGCCCGCGGCTTTCTCGACTCGCTGAGCGCGCCCTATTTCGCGGTGCCGGGCAATCACGATGTGCCCGCGATCAACCTGGTGCGCCGCTTCCTAAACCCCTATGGGCTCTATCGGCGCTATATCGCCGAGGAACTCGAGCCGTTTCTCGAGCTCAATGGGGTCGCCTTCGTGGGCATGCGCACCTCGCGCCGGATGCGGCTGGAATGGAACTGGGGCCACGGCACCATCTCGCGCGAGCAGCTCGAACATCTCGAGGAGCGGTTCAGCAAGGCCTCCCCCGATGCGGTGCGAGTGGTCGTGGCGCATCATCCGCTGCTCTACCCCACCCAGCCTATGCAGCAAACCGAAGCGCGCACCGTCAAGCGCGCTGACGAAGCGCTGGAAACCTTCGCCCGGCTCGGGGTGCGGCTGGTGCTCTCCGGGCATTTCCATCTGTCTTATGTGCGCAAGCATGAGGTGGTGGGGGCCGTCAAGGAAGGCGCCCCGACCGGTCTGCGCAAGTCGGCCGTGGCACCGATCCTGGTGGCCCAGGCATCGTCGACGATTTCCACCCGCCTGCGCGGCGAACCAAACGCCTACAACCTCATTGATTTCACCAACGGCATGATCGTGATCACTGTGCGGGAATGGACCGGGGACACCTGGAAGACGCGCGAAAAAGCCGTCGAGCCGGCTTGATCGGTTTCTTGGGTCCGTTTGCGCCAGCGCTGCGTATCGTCTGGACGTCGAGACAACCGCGTACAAAAAAGACCCAGAGCAGTGTGCATGGCTCTGGGTCTTGATAATCTTTGGAGGTCGCATTTGGCCACTGCTGACAACTAAACGCCGCCAGACGGCGAAAGGTTCCTTATGGCGCGCCTTTTTGTGCCCGCTCATTGTCCTTGTCGGCCTGTTCGGCGGCGCTGCGGGGTCCCTTGGCGGGGCGATCGGCAACGGGGCTGTAGTTGGGATCCTCGTCGTCCACGGCTTTGCCGATGGGTTGAGCGGGTCCGCGCGGATTCTGGTTGGGCATGATTGAACTCCTCAGTCGCCGTCCACGGCAACGGTCAGCGTTGCAAGAACGGCAGTGGTGACAGCGATCAACATGATGGTCATTGATAACTCGGGTGCTCGATGGCTCTGCTGGAACAACACCCCGGGCCGCAGCGCGTTCCCTAGCGAGCAGCACTAACCTGGGCGGTGCGCGTGCGGCGCAAGGGCACTCCGATCAGGCGCTCATATTCGGCCTCCGGCACGCCATAACTGCCTTCGGCAATGGCTTCGAGGCCGGGTCGCGACACCACCTGCACATTGCCCCTGGTGGCGCGGATCGCACCAACGCCCTCGATGGAATGGAGGGCATCGGTGATCCCAGCCCGGCGGACGCCCAGCATGGTGGCCAGCAATTCATGGGTGAGCGGCAGATCGTTGCGATCAAGCCGATCATGGGTCATCAGCAGCCAGCGCGCGAGGCGCTGGTGCACGCTGTAGCGCGCATTGGCGAGCACGGAGTGGATGATCTGCAGCTCGAGCGCATGCACAAAACGCAAGAGCAGCTGCATGGTGGCCTGGTGGGTGCCGATGCAACTGCGCAGCGCTTCGCCGCCGATCTGCCAGCCGCTGCCCCCGATCTGCATGCAAATCTCGTAGGGGCTAGTGTCGACCGCGAGCAGCGCCTGATGACCGATCATTGCTTCGCGACCGAGATGGGCCGCTTCAACGATCCGATTGTCACCGCTGCGCGGCACGGCCGAAGCTAAACCGCCTTCGAGGAACACGTGGCACTGCACCGATTGCCCCGCTTTGGCCAGAACCGTGTTGGCTGGGAGATGCAGAAATTTAAGGTGGGGATAAAGCGCAGCAAAGCTCTCAGCTGGCATGGTCCGCAGCAAATAGTTGCCCATCAGGGGCTGGCGTGTTTTGGGCACTGGCGCTGGACTCAGGGGATGGAAGAGTGGCTTGCAAGCATAACTAATATAAGCGCAAGTCGTTCGATTCTTTCTACAGTCAGAATGGATGAGAGTAGCTTTCCCGATGCGGAAAAGGCCAATTGTACTGGGCTGGACATTACGAGCAGACGAGCGCAGGGCTTTGTTGGCCCGCTTTGTACCGGTTTACCCCGATGTGATTGCCCACCATGTGACGTTGCAATTCGATGCTCCCACCGATGCTGCGCTACCTAGCGAGAGGGCTGGCGAGATCATCGGCCATGTCGATGACGGGGTGGGGCTGGA
Source organism: Devosia sp. (assembly GCA_029256605.1). Lineage (GTDB taxonomy): Bacteria > Pseudomonadota > Alphaproteobacteria > Rhizobiales > Devosiaceae > Devosia. The sequence continues at coordinate 4,419 of JAQSXP010000026.1, forward strand.
AGCGCTCGTGCTGCGGATCGCGGGCATCAGCGAGAGGCCGGGCGGAGGGACTTACCACATCACCTGGTCGCTCGACCGGAGCGCCGGCCGCAAGCCGGTCGACAGCAACGCAGTGCTCGAGCGTCTGGGCTGGCAGGCGCTCGAACCAGTGCAGGTGACCCTGGTGCCGGCGCGTTTCTAGCTCAGATAAGGCCGCGCTTGCGCAGTTCGGCAATCGATTGGACGGCGCTACGATGATGCACGAAGACGCCGCCCGCCTCTTCCCAAAGGTGCCGGTATTTGTCGCGGTCATCCACCAGCACGTCGCCGGGATGGGCATGCTCGCGCTTGAGCGCGGCACTAGTGGTGATCACCGGCACGCCGGGGAAATGCTGCTCGGCCCAGCGCCGTTTTTGCGGCTCGGCCCAATTGCCCCGGGGTAGGCCAGTCAGGATGATGGGGTTGAGATGTTTTACGGCATCAAACAATTCCATGGCGTCGGGCAAGGTCTCAAGCCGGGCAAAGAATTCGGGCGCGCTGGCCAGCGCCTTCCAGAACTTGCCCAGGCCAAAGCGGCGCTCATAGTCGCGGGTGGACATGCCGAAAATTGCCTCGGCGCCCTTGTCGAAATCGGCTAAAACGCCATCGCAATCGAGATAAATCTGCGCCATTACGATCCTCCTTAGGCAGGTGAATGCGCCCAAGGGCAAGTGGCTCCGCCCTCTTAGCCGGGAACGAGAGGGGGCGACCCCGCAGTCAACTAAGTTGAATAGCGGCATCATGTTTGGTTGACACTTTTTAGAATGGTTATAAGGTGGCGCGGGTCAAACGATGCAGCCGCTTCGCGCTCCAGGGCGAGGAAGAGGACAGAAAGGTCGATCTTGAGACTGACGCGCCAATCCAACTACGCCATCCGCACGCTGGTTTATTGTGCAGTTAACGAGCCGGGTCTGAGCCGCGTTGCCGACATCGCCCGCGCTTATGCCATTTCCGAGCTGTTTTTGTTCAAGCTGATCAAACCCTTGGTCGAAAACGGGCTGCTGCGCACCGTGCGCGGGCGCAAGGGCGGCATCACCCTGGGCAAGCCGGCCGACCAGATCACGCTGCTTGAGACCATCCGCCTGACCGAAGAAAACTTCGCCCTGGCCGAGTGTTTTGAGGAAGGCGCCGATTGCCCCCTGATCGGCGAGTGCGACCTTAACGCCGCGCTGCGCGAAGCGCTTGGGGCGTTCTTCACCGTGCTCGAAAGCTACACCATTGCCGATCTGGCGCAGAAAAAGCGCTCGATCCGCGAACGGCTGGGCCTCGTGCTCGAGGACATCGGCGAGGGCGACGAGATCGAGGAAATCGCGACCGAAGCAAGCCCAGCCTAGCATCAGGCTGATTGCTGCCCTATCTAGGCTGGTTGGGACCCTTGCGTCCCCACCGGCCCTTTGCGCTTGTCCCGCATTGATCCGCCCCCACCTTCGTGATTTATCGCGCCCAAACGCTTGGACGACTTATGGCTGCTGCCCCGCTTCTCTCCCTCCAGAATATCCAATTGACCTTTGGCGGCACTCGCCTTCTCGAGGGAGCCGAACTCATTGTTTCGCCCGGCCAGCGCATTGCCCTGGTGGGGCGCAATGGTTCGGGCAAATCCACCCTGCTCAAGATTGCGGCTGGCGATGTGCAGCATGACGGGGGCGTGCGCTTCGTCGAGCCCAGCGCTACGCTACGCTATCTGCCTCAGGAGCCGGATCTGTCGGCTTTCGCCACGACGCTCGAATATGTCGAGGCGGGCCTGGGGCCAGGCGATGATCTTTATCGCGCGCAATATCTGCTGGAATCGCTGGGGCTGACGGGGGCGGAGAATCCGAAGAACCTTTCGGGCGGCGAAGGACGCCGGGCAGCGCTTGCACGGGTGCTGGCGCCCAAGCCCGATATCCTGCTGCTCGACGAGCCCACCAACCACCTTGACCTGCCGGCCATCGAATGGCTGCAGCAGGAACTCAATTCCATGCGCTCGGCCATGGTGCTGATCAGCCACGATCGCCGGTTCCTTTCCGACCTGACGCGGGCCACGGTCTGGCTCGATCGTGGCGTCACCCGGCGGCTCGACAAAGGCTTTGGCGCCTTTGAGGCCTGGCGCGATGAGGTGCTCGAAGAAGAAGAGCGCGACCGCCACAAGCTCGACCGCCAGATCGTGCGCGAGGAACATTGGCTGCGCTATGGCGTCACGGCGCGCCGCAAGCGCAATGTGGGCCGGCTCGAGCGCCTGTCGGGCCTGCGCCAGAGCCGGCGCGAGCAGCGGCGGGTGACCGGCTCGGTCAATATGCAGGTCTCGGAGGGCCGCACTTCGGGCGCGCTCGTGACCGAAGCCGAGAACATCAGCAAGACCTATGGCGATCGGGTGATCGTCGCCGATTTTTCGACCCGTGTCTTGCGCGGCGACCGGATCGGCATTGTCGGGCCCAATGGTGCGGGCAAGACGACGCTGATCAAGATGCTGACCGGCCTGCTGTCGCCTGATAGCGGCACCGTCAAGCTCGGGGCGGCGCTCGAGATGGCGATGCTCGATCAGGGCCGCGCCAAGCTGCAGCCCGAAACCCGCCTCAAGGATGCCCTGACCGGCGGAGGCAGCGACACCATCCACATCAATGGCGAGCCGCGCCATGTGGTGGGCTATATGAAAGACTTCCTGTTCACCCCCGAACAGGCCAATACGCCTATCGGCAAGCTGTCCGGTGGCGAGCGGGCCCGCGTGGCGCTGGCGCGCGCCTTGTCGCTGCCATCCAACTTCCTCGTGCTCGACGAGCCGACCAACGATCTGGACCTCGAAACCCTCGATCTGCTCGAGGAAATGGTGTCCGATTATGCCGGCACCGTGGTGGTGGTGAGCCACGACCGCGATTTCCTTGATCGGGTTGCAACCTCCATCATCATTGCCGAAGGCGAGGGCGTGTGGACCGAATATGCCGGTGGCTATTCGGACATGGTGATCCAACGCGGCGCGGGGGTGAATGCGCGCGCGCCGGTAACCAAGGCCACCCATCGCCCGGGCAAGACGTCGCTGGCGCCGGTGACGGCGGCGACGGGCAAGCGCAAGCTCTCCTTCAAGGAGCGGCATGCGCTCGACACGCTGCCCAAGGACATCGAAAAGCTCGAAGCCGAGATCAAGGCGATCAACCAAGCGCTGAGCGACCCCAATCTCTATTCGCGCGACCCCGCAGCCTTTGCGGAAAAGTCCAAGGCGCTGGTTGCGGCCGAAACGCGGCGCGATGCCGCCGAGCAACAATGGCTCGAGCTCGAGGAACTGCGCGAAACGCTCGAGGGCTAGGCGCCGTCCAGCCAGGGGAAAACGGGCTTGTCGAGCGCGTGCAGCGTCTCGACGGGCTCCCCCGCAATGCGCCGCAGCAGCAGCGAGCCGAGGTTGAAGCCGGCCTTGCTGAAATCCTCAAAGACGGTTTCGGCGCCCGGCTGGAACTGGGCGAACAGCGGGGAGGCCTGCTTGGTCACCACATGCACGCTCGAGCCCACAACCGGGCCGCACTCGTTGAGCCCGCCGATCACCGCCAGGGCCGACAGCTCGGACGCCCCGACATAGCCATCGGGCGGATTGGGGCGCTTGGCGCGCTTGATCACATAGGTGCGGATGGCATCGGTCGGGCTCGCAAGGGTTACGTCGCTGGCGAACTCGCATTCGATGCCCGCTTCAGCCGAAGCGCGCAGCATGCCGGTCTTGAGATGCTCGGTATAGGTCAATGCGCTATCGGGCAGCACGATCGAGACTTTACGGCAGCCCTTTTGCACCAGGCGCTTGACCGCGCCATAGGCAAAGGCCTCGTTGTCGAAATCGGCATAGGGGTGCGCCTCGGGCCAAAGGCACCGGCCATGGCTGACAAAGGGAAAATCGTTGTCGAGCAGGAAGCGGATGCGGTCGTCAAAGGTTTCCACCTTGGAGAACACCACCCCATCGGCCATGCCATTGCGCACGATATGCCGGATCGGCTCGATCGAGGGCACATTGCGGAACAGCGGCGTGATGATCAGATGGAACGGCGTGTTGCGCATTGCTTCGGTCAGGCCCGCTACGATCGATGAGCCGAAGCCATAGATCTGCTCGTCGGGCTCGAGCACGAGCGAGAGCACATTGGTGCGCCCGGTCTTGAGGCGCAAGGCGGCGCGATCAGGCAGGTAGCCAATCTCGGCCGCGATCTTTTGCACCCGCTCGCGCGTGTCCTGCGCCAGCTCGGGCGCATTGTTGAGGGCGCGCGAAATGGTGGTGACCGCCAGCCCGGTCATCTGTGCGATGGTCTTGAGCGTGGGCTTGCCCGAAGGCTTGGCCCCACGCTTGGGCTGCACGGGTGCAGGCAGGTTGTGCTCGGACACTTGCAACTTCCTCCGAGCCGGGCGGGGTCCCGGCTGCGCTGTTATCGCCCGATATCACCAGATCGGATCGGACCCTTCAACGCCTTAGCGCCGTTACGGGGCCAAGGGAAGGCCATGGGGCGCTGCGTCGCGAACCAAGACCAAAGTTGAGCAGGCTTTTTCGCCCAAACCGCGTTTGGCAGGTCTGCGCTCGCTGGCTTTTGCGCCGGTTCTGGGTTAATTTGCCGGCGCAGCCAGACTGCTTCGGGTCAACGCCGCAGGAGAGGAATGAAGATGACATCGTCGACACCCTTCACCATCCATGCTGGTTCCGTAGCCGTAGCCAAACTGCTCCGCCGCGCCAAACGCTGGCAAGGGACCTGTCGCTCCAAACGAATGTGACCGCTCGTCACTCGTTTGTCTCACAAGATCGATAGAAGCCCAGCGTCTCCCGCCTCCCGGCGGGTTTGTGGTCCAGCCAGGGGCTAACCGGACGCGCAAGTGGAGCATCCACCATGCAGGAAAAGAATCTCGGCCGGGCCAAGGCCGTCAGGCCCATCATTGTTGAAGTTGCCGGTGAGCCGCAGGGCATCGTCGTGCCCGAGAATAGCGGCTTCCGGTTCGTCGCGGTGAGGCTGCCGGCCTTCGCCATCGACGGCCAGCACTTTGAAACCATTGAAGCTGCACGGCGTGCGGCGTCAGCCGCGTTGCGCGCCGACAAGAGCAACGCGGCCTGACCAAACAAAAGGGGTTGGCAGAGCCAGCCCCTTCTTAGCCATCATTGGTGGAATTGAGCTCTTCGGGGCGCTTGCCTTCATCGAGCGGGGGCGGCTCGCCCCCTGCCTGGTGCGCCGGATCAAGCTCGGCCGCAATGGCGACATCGATGGCTTCCGCCAGGGCCGGCACATCGACCCGAATGGCACCGTCATGCGCCTGCCGGTCAAGTTCGCTGGAAATCACCTCTGCTATGGTTTCGCGGCGATCCTCGCCAGCACCCGGATTATCCGTTGCCATCGATCGAAATCCCTTGTTCGTCCACCCTGACCTCAATGCCGGGGCGTGTCTGTTGCTGATAGGTGTAGATACCGAAGGCAAGAACTGCGACCAGAAGAATGCCGATCACCACGTATAGTCCGGTTCTGGACACAAATAAGCTCCTGTTGTTCGGCTCCAACAGCTTCCAACGCAACAATCACCATTCGGTTCATTAAAGTTGGCGAGACGATCAGGCTGGCCGGGAGAGCACGAACTCGGCCGTGCGGCGGAAGGGCTCCCCGGCCGCCTCTTCAACAAAGAGGCAGAGCCGATCGAGCTGCACGGGGCGCGCGAGCACGGGTGCAAACCAGGCCTCGGCGGCTGACAAGACCTGGTCATGATCGACC
>JAQSXP010000027.1 GCA_029256605.1 Devosia sp.
AGACTGTGCTGCTTGGCCAGGGCAATCGCGTCGCTTGCCTCATGGAGCGTGGCGAACTCGGCAATATGGAGATGGGCAGCATTGCTCCAGGCCAGTGCCGCTTCAAGTGTCTGTGGCCGGGCGTGGCCTGCGCGCTTGGACAGAAACGCACGATCCCCATCCTCGACCATAACGACTGTCAGTTGGGGACCCGCGGCGGCATCGCGATCAAGAAATCGCAGATCGAGCGCAAGTTCTTCGATCCGTGCCTCAAGCGATTTGGACAGCCCGTCCGTCCCGAAACGCGCCAACAAAGCCGAGGGACGCCCCAAACCAGCCAGATGCGCAGCGGTGATCAGGGCACCGCCACCTGGCGTTAACTCGAACTCTCCGGCAAAAGCCTCGCGACCAAGTTGGGGCAGGCTATCGAGGCCGCGAAACACCAGGTCGCAATAAATGCGCCCAAGGCTAAGTACGGCCCCAGCTTCAACGGGGGAAGACGTCATGCGCGGCCCAGGGCTTTCTCGCTGGCCTTATCGAACAGATAAAGCGATCCGGAACCGGCATTGATCGACACCGTGCTGCCCACCTTGGGCACCACACGGCCAGGTGCGGTGGCAATGATCTGGGTCTTGCCGACTTGAACATGAACGAGAGTTTCGGAGCCGAGCGGCTCCACTGCCTCCACAATGCCGGTTGCACCCAGGCCCGGCTCGCCGGCGTCGCCGACAACCAGATCATGCGGGCGCACACCCACAAGCACCTCCCCCTGGTGGGCGGGCAAGGTCAGCCCCGATATCGTGGCGCCTTCAATGCTCAGCGTGCCGCCACCAAGCTTACCCTCCAGCATGTTCATGGATGGGCTGCCGATAAATCGGGCAGTGAACACGTCATTGGGGTTTTCATAGAGGTCTGTGGGCGTGCCGACCTGGAGGATGTGACCGTCGCGCATCACCACGATCTTGTCGGCCATGGTCATGGCCTCGACCTGGTCATGGGTGACGTAAACAATGGTGGTGCCAAGCCGCCGGTGCAGGCTCTTGATCTCCATGCGCATCTGCGCCCGCAACTGCGCATCGAGGTTGGACAGTGGCTCGTCGAACAGGAAAGCGACGGGATCCCGCACCATGGCGCGCCCGATCGCGACGCGCTGCCGCTGCCCGCCCGAAAGCGCTGCGGGGCGCCGCTCGAGAAGCGGCTCAAGGCCCAGGATCTTGGCCGTCGCCAGGATGCGCTGCTGCTTTTCTTCCTTGGACAGCTTGGACGTATAAAGCCCAAAGCCGATATTCTGCCCGACCGTCTTGTGCGGATAAATGGCGTAGTTCTGGAACACCATGGCGATGTTACGTTGCTTGGGCTCGCGCTGGTTCACCACCTCGCCGCCGATCAGAAGATTGCCGCCAGAGATATCCTCAAGCCCTGCAATCATGCGCAGCGTGGTTGACTTGCCGCAGCCCGAGGGGCCGACAAACACCACGAACTCGCCGTCTTCGACGGTGAGGTCGATTCCATGGACCGCCTGGGTCTTGCCGTAGCTCTTGACCAGGCTTTGCAGTTCGATCTTGGCCATCAGGCTGTTCCCCTCAATGCGTCGAAGCGCTCAGTGAGCATGCGCGCGGCTGCGGCCTGGCGGCGCAGAATGGTTTGGTGTCGGGCGGCCAAGGCGGCCGCTTGTTCCTTGTAGCCGGCAATAGCAGCCTGGAGCGGCTCGGGCGCCGGGCCACCAAAGCGGGTGCGCACCGCCACGAAATATTCAGGCGATACGATCTCGGCAAACGCGGCCGCATCCAGCGCAGGCTTGCGGCCTGTCGCCCGCTCGAAGGCCTCGATGAACGGCGCATAGCCGTCGCTGGCCAGATCGCCATTCTCTGCAACCACTGCATTGGCGACTGCTGCGGCGATCTCGTGCCCTTCCCGGAACGACAAGCCCTCGCGGCGGACCAGGCTGTCCGCCAGTTCGGTGATGGTGATGCAGGAGCGATTGATATTGGCGCGGACACGATTGGGATTGATGCTGACCTGCGCAACCAGCGCTGCCAGGAGGTCAAGCACGCGATAGGCGCTTTCGAACGCCCCATAACCCATGGACTGGGTTTCGCCTTCGCTATCGTTCATGTCGGTGAACGGGGTGTTGTGCATCACCGTCAGCATGGCGGCAGCACGCCCCACCGTCTGGCTCGAAAGATGGCGCAGATGCTCGATCGGCACCGGATTGCGCTTTTGCGGCATGATCGAGGAGATCTGCACAAGGCTGTTGGGGACATAAAGCTGGCCCACCTCAAAACTGGTCCAGACCTGGAAGTCCTGGATCGGCCGACCGAGATGAAGGAACATCAGCTCGATAGCGCTATAAGTCGCCGTGATGTAATCCACGCCGGCAATGCAGGAATAGGAATTCTGCAGCGGCGCGGCAAAGCCAAGCAGTTCAGCCACCAACGCACGATCCGTGGGAAAGCCCGTCGTGGTGATGGCGGCGGCCCCCATGGGCGAAAGATCAACCAGCCGGTAGGCCTCGAACAGCCGCTCGATGTCCCGGCCGACGAACTCGACAATGGCTGACAGATAATGTCCAAAGGTGGTCGGCTGCGCCGGCTGGCCATGGGTATAAGCGACGATCAGCGTGGCCTGCTCGCGCTCTGCCGCCTGGATCAGCGCCACATGCAGATTGAGCGCCTTGGCAGTCAACCGGTTGAGCCGCTCGCGCAGCCCGAGCTTGAAGAGGGTATGGTCGATATCGTTGCGCGAACGTGCCGTATGGAGCCGCCCACCCACATCGGGCCCAACCCGCTTCTTGAGCTCTTTTTCGATCAAGAAGAAGAAGTCCTCGACCTCGCCGGTGTAAACCAGCTCTGCCGGATCGATCTCGGCGTCGATGTTGTCGAGGGCGCTGGCGATCTGGCGCGCCTGCTCGGCATCGAGAATGCCGGTTTGGGCCAGCATGACGAGATGAGCGCGGTCGATGGCGCGAAAACCTTCCACATGATGGTCCTTGGCGCCATCGAACAGCGGTCGGAGCACCGTTTCCTTGTAGACGGGATCAGGAAAAACCGACTGATCGGCAAGACGGGGATCGGTCACGGCATTAACCCTTGAGGCCGGCCAGCATCACGCCACGAACGATGTAGCGCTGCAGCAGGAGGAAGACGAGGAGCGTCGGAATGGTGCCGATGGCAGCGCCAGTCATGATCAACTCCCATTGGATGGACGCTTCTGCCGAAAAGCTCGAGATACCGACGGGCAACGTGTAGAGCTCCTTGGACGTGGTCACGATCAGGGGCCAGAAGAATGCGGTCCAGTTCCCGAGGAAGGTGAAGATCGCGAGCGCCGAGATGGCCGGCACTACCATTGGCATGGCGACCTTCCACCAGATGGTGAACTCGTTGAGCCCGTCGATGCGCGCCGCTTCCAAAAAGTCGTCGGGGACGCCCTCGAAGAACTGCTTCATGAGGAAGGTGCCAAAAGCCGTCATCATGCCCGGGAACATGATGCCCCAATAGGAATTGAGCCAACCCAACTGACTGGCCATCAAATACCAGGGGATCACCAGCATTTCGGTGGGGATCATCAGCGTCGACAGGATCGCGAGAAAGATGAAATAGCGCCCGCGGAACTGGAACTTGGCAAGCGTGTAGCCAACCATGCTGTCGAAGAACACGTTCGACAGCGTGACGGTCACGGCAATCAGCGTGGAGTTGAAGAACCACTGCATGAAGCGGCCATCACCCAGCACCTTGATATAATTGTCGATGGTCGGTGCGAGCGGGATTAGGCGCAGATCATAGACCTGCCCAGAGGTCTTGAGCGAGGTCGAGAACATGAACAGCAGCGGCGTGATCATGATCAGCCCGCCGATGAACAAGAGGGTCCAAACAATGATGCGCCCGGGGCGAATGTCGCGCCGGTTGGCGGACAGTTCGGGAGAAACTGTAGTGGCGCTCATTGTTTTTCCCTCAGCACGTAAAGCTGCAGCAGCGACACGACGAGCAGGATGGTGAACAGCACCACTGTTTGCGCCGCGGCGTAGCCCATCTGGTAGGACGAAAAGGCGGTCTGATAGATCATGAGCACCAGGGGCTTGGTCGAGTTGAGCGGCCCGCCCGGATCATTGGTGGTCATGTTGTAGACCTGATCGAAAATGCGCAGGAAGCCGATCGATGAGAACACCACGAGGAAGACCGTGGTCGGCTTGAGCAGCGGAACGGTGATCTTGCGCAGGATCGCCCATTCCCCGAGCCCATCGATGCGCGCGGCCTCGTAGAAGGTATTGGGAATGGCGCGCAGACCCGCCATGAAGATGATGATCTGAAAGCCCAGACCCGCCCAGATAGCCGGGATGAGGATGGAGATCAGCGCCTGATCGACCGAGCGCAGAAACGGCTGCTGCGGAATGCCAAAGGTGCTGAGAAAACCATTGATCACCCCGATCGGCACGGGCTGATAGAACCAGCGCCACACCCAACCCATCGCCGCCGCAGTGGTGAGGAAGGGCAGGAAATAAAGAGCGCGGATAAAGCCGTGCATGAACCGGACGCGGTCGAGGTAAAAAGCGATTACGAAGGAGATCGCCAGACTCAGCGGCGTGCCGATGATCAGGTACAGAAAGGTGTTCTGGAACACTTTCCAGAACAGCGGATCCGCGAACATCTTCTGGTAGTTGGCGAAACCGATGAACTGGGCCGGACGCAACAGGTCCCAGTTGGTCAGCGACAGCCAGAAGGCCTGAAACGTGGGGTAGAAGCGAATAACCGAATAGAAGATGATCGGCAGGGCCAGAAAGCCCCAGGCCCAGATCACTCGCTTGGTGCCGATATTCAACCGGTCCCAGAAGCGAACTGGGCCTGCTTGTGAAATGGCGCTCACCGTCGTCATTTTCGCTCCTGCAAGAAGTAGTCCGGCCGGCGGCAAATCACTTGCCGTCGGCCGCTATGCATAGGCCTAGTGGTTACTGACGGCCCTGATCGATGATGGCCTGCTCGGCCTGCGCAGCCTGTGCCAGCGAATCTTCGACGGACTGGTTTTCCAAGAGGACGCGGTTGACCATGTCGATCGTGGTCTGGCGCTGCGCGGCCTCATCATAGAAGCGGGTGGTCTGCGCGTATTCGAGGCCCTTGAGGAATGGCCCCAGGATCGGGTCGGCGAGGTTCTCTTCGGTGAGGGCGACAGAGCGCCGCGCCGGAAGCTCACCAACTTCATCGAGCCAGATTTCCATCGCTTCGGGCGAGGAGATGTACTGCAGGAACTTCTGAGCGGCTTCGAGCTCTTCACCCTCGGCAGTGGCACCGATCGCATTCGCGAAATAGCTCGAATAGTTCGAGCGCATGCCATTGGCATCGGCCGGCAGTTCCACCACGCCCCATTCGAACGGGTTGCCTTCAAAGGCGCCAAGACGGAACGTGCCGTCGATGGTCATTGCCGCCAAACCAGCGCGGAAAGCGGCCTGACCCTCATCCATGAAGCCAGTCTGGCCGACTTTGTGCTCGGTCTGCAGGTCCGTGTAGAACTTGAGCGCTGCGGCGCCCGCTTCGTTGTTATAGGCGACATTGCCTTCTTCGTCATAGGGCACGCCGCCATTCTGGCGCACCAGAACTTCGCGCCACCACTGGTGGTCCTGGCCCGCCATGTCCATGGTGATGCCGACCGAAGTGATGTTGCCGCCACCATCGACCTTGGTGGTCGCCTTAGCGACGGCGATCAGCTCTTCAAGGTTCTGGGGCGGCTGAACGCCGGCCTCATCCAGCAGGGCCTTGTTGTAGAACAATGCCAGCGAGCGAACGGCAGTCGGCAGGCCATAATAGTCTTCGCCGCGCTTCATCGCCGAAACGATCGGGAAGAACTCGGATTCAATTTCCGCATGCGGGAACACGGCGGGATCAAGCGGCTGGATCAAGCCGCCATTCACGAACTGGTCGGTCCAGCCATAGAACAGCTGCACCACGTCTGGGCCTTGGCCCGCCACCTTGGCCGCCACGACACGGGTCTGGTAATCAGCATAAGGGAAGGTCGTGTGCTTGACGGTGATATCGGGATTGGCCGCTTCGAATTTCTCGATCAGCTGGTCCATCGCCTGCACGCGGCTGTCGAACACATATTGCCAGTATTCGATTTCCACGGCTTGGGCCGAACCCATTGCCAGCAGGCTGACACCAGCCGCCAAGCCAGCCAAAGTTGTTTTGGTAAGCATGTTTAAGTCCTCCAATGGGCCGCCGCTCGTCCTCCGGCCCCTCCACCAATGTGAGGCGGACCAGCCGCCAAGCCCCAATAGCGTCAGATATGTGACAGGCGCTTGTCAATAAAATAATTTACTTGAGTTATTAGACTCTCGTTCTAAGCTCCCTTGCTGAGGGATGGCGTAAGGAGGATGAGAACGTGAACGGCCGCAGCAAGAGCGACTTGCGCCAGCGCGTGGCGATCGGATCCAATCCAGAACGCAACCGGGCGCACAACCGCCGTGTCGTGCTCGAAGTCATTCGCATGCACGATCATCTCGGGCGCACCGAAATTGCGCGCCGCGCTCACCTGACCCCTCAGGCCGTCGCCAATATTGTTTATGAGCTGCTCGAAGAAGGCTTGCTGATCGAGCTCGGACGCCTGCGCTCCGGGCGAGGCCAGCCCCCGATCCAATTTGCGGTTAATCCGGATGGCCCGATGACGGCGGGCGTCGAAATCGCCGCCGATCACATGGTCACGGCCTTGGTGGATCTATCGGGTGGGGTGCGGGCGCAATCGATCATTTCTCTTGCTGAAACCGGGCCCGCAACCGTGCCGGGCCAGGTTGCCAAGGAGGTCGAGCGACTGCAAACCTCGCTCAAGGCGGACCGCAATAAGCTCTTGGGCATCGGCGTCGTCATGCCTGGCCCCTTTGAAGTGGAAGGCATGAGCTCGGTTGGTCCAGCTACCCTGCCGGGCTGGACTGGGGTCGATCCCGCCGCCCTTTTCGCCAAGGCTACCGGGCAACATGTCATCGTGGAAAACGACGCCACCGCCGCCGTGGTCGCGGAGCGGCTTTACGGTGCCGGACGGCAACTCGGCAGCTTTTGCTTTCTGTATTTCGGCATTGGCCTTGGTCTCGGCGTCATCCAGGATGGACAGCCCCTTCGCGGTGCCTTTGGCAATGCCGGCGAAATCGGCCATATCGGTTTGGTCCCTCGTAAGGGGACCGCGCGCTTCGGCCCTGCCGGCGCCCTGGAGCGGTTCGTTTCCGTCTTTGCCTTGCGCGAACGCCTGGCGATGGCCGGCATCTATGCCGCCACCGTGGAGGATATCCAGAAGCTCCACGATGTAGGTGATCAGACGCTCCTCAGCTGGATCGCCATGGCCGCCGACTATCTGGCGCCAACGGTCGCCATGCTTGAAAACATTTTTGACCCGGAAACGGTGATCTTTGGCGGTGGCCTGCCCGATTCGGTGCTCGAAGCCGTCATTGCCGCACTCGATCCCCTCCCCGTCTCGGTTGCCACCCGGCAACAGCGCTCCCTGCCCCGCGTCATGCGCGGCCAGACGGGTCAGCTCACCGCCGCCCTCGGCGCAGCCGCCCTCCCGCTGCTCGATACGGTTTCTCCCCATCTGAGCATCGCCGATCCCACCGGCTAACTCTTCAACTCTGGACCACTTCCATGCTCGATGATCGCCAGCGCCTGCAGCGGCGCGCCGCTTCGCCCCGTTTGGTGCGCCTTTATCGCGCGCTATCTCGCCTACGCTCCACAGTTACCGCCATGAACACGGGGGCTCATCCTGACGATGAGCACAACGGGCTGCTTGCCCTGCTGCGGCATCAATACGGCATGCGCATCGTGGTCGCTTGTTCCACCCGCGGCGAAGGCGGACAGAACACGCTTGGGCCGGAACGTCTGGGTGCGTTGGGGATCCTGCGTTCGCGCGAAATGGAAGAAGCTGCCCGTGTCATCGATGCCGATATCGCCTGGCTCGGTCTTGGGCCCAACGACCCCATTCATGACTTTGGCTTCTCCAAGTCGGGGCCCGACACACTGGCCCGCTGGGGCGAAGACCTGATCATCGATCGACTGGTGCGCGCTTACCGGCACTATCGCCCTGACATTGTCCTGCCCACTTTCCTCGATGTCGGGGGCCAGCATGGTCATCATCGCGCCATGACGCAGGCGGCCGAGCGGGCAATCGCTCTTGCCGCTGACCCAACTTACCGCACGGACGACATGGCGCCTTGGATGGTGACCAAGTTCTACCTCCCGGCATGGTCAGGCGGAGGCAGCACCTATGACGACGAAGTGCCTCCACCCCCAGCAACGACCTGGGTGGGGGCGCGGGGCGTAGATGCAGCCACCGGCATGAGTTTTGACCGGCTCGGCGAGGTGTCACGAGCATTCCATGCCAGCCAGAACATGGGCTACTGGCAGCATCCGGCACAGACCCAATGGGGACTGCACAGAGTGGATGCCACGCCGGAGGACAGCATTCTCGCCGGTCTGCCTGCCCGTCTAAGCGATCTCGGCAACTCGCCCCTCCTGTCCACCGCAGACGCAGCGATTGAGCAGGCACTCGCGCATTTTCCTGATGGCGAGGCAATTCTGGCCGCGCTGCTGCAGGCCCGCCAAGCACTCAAGGACGCCGCCACTGCAGTGGCGCCAGAACACAGCCATCGCCTCAAGCGGAAGCTGAGCGAGATCGACGTCGCGATGGCACTCGCGGCTGGCATTGACATTGCCGCTGCCCTATCCACGAGCACCGTTTCGCCGGGTGGCAGCACCGATCTCATCATTGAGGCCGATCCGGGTGCTGCGAGTGCGATCACCATCACTCCGAATACCACGCCAGAATTTGAGGTCTCGCCAAGCTTCGACCTTACGGAAAAGCAGGCGGTGCTCCCATTGCGCGCCGCGCCGGATGCTGCCATCACCAATGCCTTCGCGCCGCATTGGGAAAGCCTTGGCGGCAACGGCATGGTTTGGCTGAGGATCGATGCCAAGGTCGCAGGAGAGACAATCACTTTCGCGATCGATACCGAAGAGCCGATTCAGATTGCTCCGGCCCATCAGCTCGCCATCGATTCCGAGGCATTGATCCTTCGCCACAACGATCCATCGCCACGCATCATCGCCCTCAAAGGGGAGGCGGCAGCCGCTGTCAGCATCGCGCCTGCGCCCGGGCTATCCTTCACGAGCAAGGGCAGCAGCATTGAAGTTACGCCGGGACAAGAACTTTTGCCGGGTCGCCACACCCTCCCGGTCCGGATCGATGGTCACCAGGCCTATAGCACTGCCTCATTTGCCTATCCCCATATCGGCCAGGCCTGTTTTGTGCGCCCGCTGAACCTCGATCTCCTGGCGCTCGATCTTGAACTGCCCAGCACCCGGATCGGCTATATCGGCGGTGGGGCCGACCGCGTTGGACTGTGGCTTGAGCGCATGGGGGCTCAGGTCACCGATCTGGATGCCGACGCTTTGACGGGCGATCTCTCCGAGTTCGACACCATTGTTGTTGGAATTTTTGCCTTTGGCACCCGACCGGCGCTCGCTGCTGCTAGAAGCAAGCTCCATGCGTGGGTCAAGGGGGGCGGGCACCTCGTTACACTCTACCACCGCCCTGGCGATGGCTGGGATCCACAGGCAACTCCCCCCCTCCCAATAACCATCGGCAGCCCCTCCTTGCGCTGGCGGGTCACCAACCCTGCGGCCGATGTCACCTTCCTTGCGGCGGACCACCCAGTCCTGACCGGACCGAACCGGATCACCGCCGACGATTTCGCTGGTTGGGACAAGGAACGCGGGCTGTACTTTGCCTCAAGCTGGGACGAGGCCTACCAGCCGCTGCTGGCCATGAGCGATGCCGGCGAAGCGCCGCTGACCGGCTCACTGCTTTCCGCCAGGGTCGGCGCCGGGCGCCACACCCATACCAGCCTCGTTCTGCACCATCAGCTCGATCGGCTGGTTCCCGGCGCCTTCCGGCTGATGGCCAACCTGTTGCAAGCCGCCTGAGATGCAATCGAGCGAGCCATCACGAGCAGGCATCGCCTGGCTGATGAGCGACATGCTGCTGGTCACGATCATGACGGTCCTGGTCAAGCTCGGCGGCGCCAGCTATCCGGCCGTTCAG
>JAQSXP010000028.1 GCA_029256605.1 Devosia sp.
AGCCCTCCGGGCACCACCGAAAAGGTCAGCCGCTGGATCGGCGCGGTTCGCCCCGACCTCAAAATGCCCCATGTGGTGGGCGGTATTGCCGACGTCTTCATCGCCCACTGCCCCGAGCGCGTTCTGCCCGGCCGCATCATGATCGAGATGATCACCAACAATCGCGTCGTTGGTGGCCTCACCTCCACTTGCGCCACCAAAGCGGCCAGCATCTATCGAGTGTTCTCGCAGGGCGAGATCCTCCTCACCGATGCGGCCAGCGCCGAAATGGCCAAGCTGGTCGAAAACGCCTATCGCGACGTCAACATCGCCTTTGCCAACGAACTCTCGCTCATCACCGAGCATCTGCGCCTTGACGTGTGGGAGGTCATCCGGCTCGCCAACCAGCACCCGCGCGTCAATGTTCTCTCACCCGGCCCCGGCGTTGGCGGTCACTGCATCCCGGTTGATCCCTGGTTCATCGTCGCCGCGGCCCCCGATATTGCCAAGCTGATCCGCACGGCGCGCGAAGTGAACGATCACAAGCCCCATCACGTGGCCAATCAGGTCATCGCCAAGGCACAACGCTTCCGCTCGCCGGCCATTGCCTGTCTCGGCCTCACCTTCAAGGCTAATGTCGATGACGTCAGGGAAAGCCCGGCCATCGATGTGGTGGAACTGATCGCCAGCGCCCTACCCGAGGTCGAGATCATGGTCGCCGACCCCTATGTCAGCGACCTGCCGCCCAAGCTGCACAGCAATGCCAATCTGCGGCTGGTGCCGGCCGGCCAGGCAGTTGATGAGGCCGATATCATCGTGCTCCTCGTGGAGCACGATGCCTTCAAGGCCCTCCGCCACAACCGCCACAACGGCAAGGTCGTTTACGACACCCGCGGCGCCTGGGCCTGAACGGTCTCGAGGCTGGGGGAGAAATCCACCGGCCTCTCCGCCTCTAGGCCGAAATAGTGCGCAATGGCCTTCAAGCACCGATCGGAAGCATGGCCGTCGCCGTAAGGGTTGACGGCCTTCGCCATGGCATCATAGGCGGACTGGTCGGTCAGCAGCTGGCTGACCTCTTCGAAAATCCGGTTCTCGTTGGTGCCCACGAGCTTGACCGTCCCCGCCTGCACCGCTTCGGGCCGCTCGGTGGTCGCCCGCATCACCAGCACTGGCTTGCCGAGGCTCGGCGCTTCTTCCTGCACACCACCGCTATCGGTCAGCACGATGTCGGATGCCTGCATCGCCCCGACGAAATCACCATAGCCCAGCGGCTCGGTGATCACGACATTTTCGAGATGCTGCAGATGCGGCAGCAGGATTTCGCGCACCGCGGGATTGAGATGCACTGGCAACAGCAGCGTGATGTCGGGGAAGGCCTTGGCGAGGCGCGCCATGGCCCTGGCAGCCTGTGCCATCGGCTCACCCCAGCTCTCGCGCCGATGCGCGGTGATCAGCACGGTGCGCCGGCCCCGCACCTTGAGCAGATCCGGATTGGATGGTGGCAGCTGGCGCGCCGCCACTTCCAACAGGGCATCGATCACCGTGTTCCCCGTAACGGCAATGGCGCCGGGCGAAATGGCCTCCGCGATCAGGTTCTGCCGCGAGGTCGCGGTGGGCGCCAGATGCAGCTCCGCGATCCGGGACACCATGGTCCGGTTCACCTCTTCGGGAAAGGGATTGTAGTTGTTGTGCGTCCGCAGCCCCGCTTCCAGATGGATCACCGGCACGCGCTGGTAGAACGCCGCCAGCGCGGCGGCAAAGCAGGTCGTAGTGTCCCCCTGCACCAGCACAGCATCGGGCTGCTCCTCGGCAATGATGGCCGAAACGCCCTCCAGCGCCCGGCAGGTGATCCCGGTCAGCAGCTGGCGCTCGGTAATGATATTGAGATCATGTCGCGGCACGATGCCGAACAGGACGTTCACCTGGTCGAGCATCTGTCGATGCTGCCCCGTCACCGCAACCACTGGCTCGACCTGCCCCGACTCGGCCAGCGCGGCCACGAGCGGCGCCATCTTTATCGCTTCGGGTCGGGTTCCATAGGCCACCAGTATCTTGGGCATGATCTTGTCCTCATCCACGCCCCGGGCGGGCGCGGAAAGACGCTAGGGCGCTGCCGGCATGATCAGAATAATCACATCAAACTAGTGCCGTAGGGGCGAGGCATGCTTGCTCCCCCCACCGTGTAGCTCGGCAATCACTTCGATAAGCCCGGCGCGGGAACAAGCCGGAAACGGCCTAGCTACCACCCCGCACGTAACTCCTTGAGGGTACTTAAACCTACGGAAACCCTCGCAATTATTGATACGGGGCCGCGCACGCCTAGAGCGCTCGGAGCTTGTGACTTCTTCCCGCTCCGACAGCCTAATCCCCTCGGCGAGTATTGCCCCCGCGCGGCAGGCCCTAACCTCCGACCGCGCAGGAACACCATTCCGCATGAGTCTTGGTCAGCTAGAGCTGCCGAGGCCGTCGCCAGCGGCTCACAAGGCCACCTGGCGTCCTGCCATGCAAGAAGCGAGGCCTATGATGTTTGACAGTTTCGTCGGCAAACCGGTCGAGCCCGGCGTTGGTACGGCGCCCCGCAAGCGCCGGCAGGTCCTCGCCACACGCCTGTATCAACCGACCAAGCGCGTCCTTGATCTCGGGCTCGTGCTGCTGTTCGGGCCCTTGTTCGTGCCCCTCATTCTCATGCTTGCCCTTCTGGTGCGGCTCGATGGCGGCCCGTCATTTTATCGCCAGCCGCGCCTCGGGCGTCACGGCCGCGTCTTCCGTTTGGTCAAGCTGCGTACCATGGTTGTCGATGCCGATGCCGCTCTTGCCCGGCACCTGGAGAGCGACCCCGCGGCCAAGGCCGAATGGGGCGCCACGCAAAAGCTGCGCCGCGATCCGCGCCTTACGCCACTCGGGGGCTTCCTGCGCCGCTATTCGCTCGATGAACTGCCCCAGCTCTGGAATGTGCTGGTGGGCGACATGAGCCTGGTCGGCCCCCGCCCGATGCTGCCCCAGCAGCGGCCGCTTTATCGCGGCACCGCTTACTTCGACATGCTACCCGGCTTGACGGGCCTTTGGCAGATCAGCGAGCGCAATGATTGCTCCTTTGCCGCCCGCGCCGACTACGACACCCGCTACGCGCAAATCGCTTCGCTCGGCACCGATTTCCGCATTCTCTGGCGCACGATCGATGTCGTGTTCCGCGGCACGGGCTGCTAGCCAGCGCGCTCCATTGCTAGGGAATAGTCGCGAGATCCACCTGCTGCGGCGCGGGTGCTGATGAGCCGGCTGGCATTTCCACTTCCAGCGCCACCCGCACCAGATCGCCAGGAACCAGCACGCTGGCTTCGCTCGCCTCGAGCGACACCGTCTGCTCGCCTTCCTGGCGGAGGATTGAATAGCGGATCCCGGTCTTTGCCGTTTGCGCCGCGACAGTGCTGGCATCGGCATCCATGGACTGGCGCAGCATGCGCATGGTCGATGTCTGGCTCAGCATGAGCTTTTCCAGTGAGGCCTGCTGCTCCTGCAATTGCGCGGCAGCATAGGACTGCTGTTCGTCCTGGAGCTTGGCGAGGTCGCGCTCGGAGCGGTTGAGATTTTCTCGGGCCGACATCGTGGCAATGACATTGTCGAGCTTCTCGGAGCGCAGATCATCAAGGATACGCTCCGCATCGGTCAGCCGTGCCACTGTCGAAGCACCCGCGGCCAACAGCGTCTTCAGCGAATCCACCTGCTGTTGCGCCCGCTCGATCTGCTGGTCGATCGCGCCCGACTTTTGCTCCAGCGCATCGATTTCGGCTTTGTAAAGTACGGCCAACTGCTCCAGCCCCACCTGCTGGCGCGACAACTCGTTGGTGTGCGCATCAAAGATGCGCCGCTCCTGCTCCATGATCTCGGCGACCACCGGATCGGCTGTGTTGAGGGTGGGATCAAAGGTGATCTCGGGCTCCCGGGCGAATTCGGCCTTGAGTCGGGCCAGCCTTGTCGTCGTGCGCAGGATATCGCGGCTATAGCCTTCGAGGTCCCATTGCAGCCGGATGGTTTCGGATAAGCCCGAAGCCCCCTCGATACGCTGCTCGCCCCCTGCCAGGGCCATCGCCTGGATCACGGTCATGCCTGGCCGGTAGCTATAGGCACCCGGCGTGGCCACATTGCCCACCACATAAACCGGCGGATATTCCAGCACCTGCACCGAGGCATTGGGCGCATCGATCAAGCCCAGCTTGCTTTGCAGCAACTCCCCGATGCGCGTTCCGAGCTCTTCTGCCCCAAGTCCCGAAACATCCAGCGAACCAAGCGTCGGCACGGCGAGCGAACCATCAGGGCCGATCTCGAACTCACCGCTCACCGCATCCCAGCGCTTGTAGTCGCCAGTCGCCGGAACAAACTGCACTACCGTCAGGCGAACCTTGGTCAAAGGCGCCAACGGCGCGGGCGCGGCACTCGCACCCGAGCCTAAGGCAACCCCGCATAGGAGCGCCCCCACCCAGGCGCGACGCCGTATCGCCAGCGAGAAATCGTGCAAGTTCAACATGGTTGGGCCCCGGTGCAGCAGTGCTGGCTGATCGTAGCGTGAGGCGAGTGCAAAAGAACCAGCTAGAGCGGTTTAGCTCCAGCGGCGTAGCGCCCTCCCCGGCTCACCCGTGTTGGGAATGGAGCGGCGGGCGCATCGGGCTCTAGGGTCGCCACTAGACAGTTTTTGGCTGATGCGCCGCAGCAGAACCGGCCGGGTGATCGACGTGAATGCACTGAGCAATATCGACTTCAGGTTCTACCTGTCTCTCTTTATGCGACGCTTGCCGCTGTTCCTGATCGTGATGGTGATCGCCACCACCGCGGGCATGATCGCCACCGTGCTGCGCCCCATCGTGTTTCAGGCAACCGCCCGCATCTTAGTGGAATCACCACAGATCCCGGCCGAACTCGCCAAATCGACCGTTCCCACCAGCGCCGCCGAGCAGTTCCAGATCATCCAGCAACACGTGCTCTCGCGCGACAATCTCCTCACCCTTGCCGATCGCCTGGCGCTCTACCAAGGCCGCCCGCCAATGTCGCGGGCTGAGATGTACGACGACCTCATCCGTCGGCTCGAGATCGCCCCCACTCATGTTGAAAGCGGCAGCGGATCGGTTGCCACTGTGTTTCGCATCGCCTTCAAGGCCGGCGATCCCGACAGCGCCGCCAACTTCGTCAACACACTCGTCACCCAGATCCTCGATAAGGACATTGAGCTACGCACTGGCCGCGCCACCGATACCGTAACCTTCTTTGACCGCGAAGCCGCCCGGCTCGACCAGGCACTGCGCGACGCCGACAGCAAAATCCTGGCGTTCAAGAACGAGCATATCGACGCTCTGCCCGACAGTCTCGACTTCCGCCGCGAGCAGCAGACAGTTGAGCAGCAACGCCTTCTGGTTCTGGCCCAGGAAGAAGCTACGTTGCGCAAGCAGCGCACCGATCTGGAATCCCGCCCCCTGGAGCTGGGCATAGGGATAGCCCCGGCTTCGCCGGTTGAGCAAAACCTGCAGGCGCTGCGCCAATCGCTGGTGCAACAGCAGTCCCTGTTCGCCGAGGACAGCCCTACCATCACTGGCTTGCGCGCCCGCATCGCCGCTATCGAAGCCGACCTGGCGGGCGCGGGCTCGCAGCCAGGCACCGACCGACCCGCTAGTACCCGGCAATTCCAGATCGCCGATATCACCGACCGGCTCGCCGCCATCGCCGCGGAACGCGAACAGGTGCAGCGCAGGATCGCCGATCTCAGCGCCTCCATCGCCCGCACCCCCAGCAACGAGACCCGGCTCAATTCGCTGCAGCGCGATCACCAGAACCTGCAGGCGCAATATGATCTGGCCGTTGGGCGTCTGGCAGAAGCCTCCACCGGCAAGCAGATCGAATTGCTGCTCAAGGGTGAACGGCTTTCCCTGATCGAAAGCGCCGTGCCGCCGCGCAACTTCCAGGGCTTTGGCACCCGCATGCTGCTCTTTGCCAGCATCATCGGAGGCATCGTTGCCGGTCTTGTTGCGGTGATCCTGCCGGAGTTCTTCAACCGTCGTATCCGCCGACCTGCCGAGCTCACATCTCGCTTGCAGATCGTGCCCTATATCACTGTTCCCTATATCGAACGCCGCGTTTTTGACCGGCAGCGTCTCGCCATGAGCATAGCTGCTGCCCTGACTATTCCCGTGTTGCTCCTGGTTGCCGAGAATTATCTGTCACCGGTCAAGAACATCATCGGCGTGCCCCCGCAGGTCGCGGCCGCCTCACCCTTGCCGGGAGTTCAACCATGACCATCGAGGCCGAATCCCACGCGCCCGCCACGTCCAGTTTCCCGCTCAAGCCATCGAGCGCCGGCCCCGTAGCCTGGTCGCAATTGACCGAGTTGCCAGTGGACCCCCGCTGGCTGGGCAAGCAGAAGATTGTCTCCTTTCAGCGCCGGCACAAGGCTGCGCTGGCCTTTGACATCATGCGTACCAAGCTTTTGAAAGCTGCCCGCGAACAAGGCTGGAAGACCCTCGGCATCACCTCTCCCGACGCCGGGTGCGGTAAGGCCACCGTCGCTGCCAATCTGGCCATCAGCTTGACCAAGCACGAGCAGGTCCGCGTCGCGCTTGTGGATCTCGACCTGCGCCGGCCCGGCATTGCCCAGATCTTTGCCATCAAGGGCCGCTACAGCACCGAGGAATACCTGCGCGGCGAATGCCTGCCGGAAGACTTCCTTGTGCGTGTGGGCGACAATCTGGCGATCGGCGCCAGTTCCGACTCAACCGGCTACCCCGCCGAACTGCTGCACGGACCGGGCGCCGCCCAGATGCTGGAACGTCTGCGCCAGGGTCTTGGCGCCGACATGCTGATCTTCAACCTGCCTTCGATGCTCGAAAGCGATGATTGCCTTGGCCTCCTGCCGCAGGTGGAAGCGGCACTGCTGGTGGTTGGCGCCGACCACAGCACCGTCGATGACATCGATGTATGCGAGCGCGAGCTGCGCGCCCAAACTCGCATGCTTGGGGTCGTGCTCAACAAGTGCCGCTACGCCTTCGACCAGAACGTGAACTTCCAGCTCTAGCCTCGTTTCGCTCGCGCATCGAACAGCGTGGGCCTTTGCGCGTCAGCACCCTGCCGCGCGCCGCATGCAGAGCCGACCCTCGGTTCCACAATCCCCTGTAACTATCCCGACTATGCCCCTCCGCCCAAGGGGCGTCCTCACCCCGCAGCAATAAATCCTTAAGCCTAGCGCGCGGCACCCCGTCACTAACCGCAAGACGGATTTTAGCCCGCCCTCTGGCAACACGGCTAACCCACTAGCTCCATTGGCAAATTGCTCCTCACGCGCGGATTGGTAGCTTTGCCGGAAGTCGAGCACTGCGGCCAGCAAACACTGCCTTCACCCGCTCGCCATCTCAGGGGAAACCACATGCTGACGCGCGTCCAGCTCGAAGACGGGGTGATCATCCGACAACCCGATCTCGTCAATCTCTACGACTGCTCGGTTGGCGCCGGCACCCGCATCGGCGCCTTTGTCGAAATCCAGAAAAACGCAGTCGTGGGCCGCAACTGCAAGATCTCGAGCCACAGCTTCCTCTGCGAAGGCGTCACCATCGATGACGGCGTGTTCATCGGCCACGGCGTGATGTTCACCAATGATCTCTTTCCCCGGGCCACCACCGCCACCGGAGAGCCGCAGGAAGGCGATGACTGGACGGTCGTACCCACTTTCGTGCGGCGCAACGCCTCCATCGGCAGCAATGCCACCATTCTTGCGGGCATCACCATCGGGGAAGGCGCCATGATCGGCGCCGGCGCCGTGGTGACCCGCGATGTTCCCGCCGGAGCGGTGGTGGCGGGCGTGCCTGCGCGCCCCCTCACCGCCTCCGCGCAACCCGCCCAACTGGATACCGGAAGGCTGCAACAATGATCGGCGTCGGCGTTATTGGCTATGGCTATTGGGGTCCCAACCTCGTCCGCAACTTCTCGGATATCCCCAGTGTCGATCTGCGCTGGGTATGCGACCTGCAGACCGAGCGGCTGGCCCGCCTGCGCCTGCGCTATCCGGCGGTCAGCATCACGGAAGATCTCAACGATGTGCTTTCCGATCCCAAGGTGGATGCCGTAGCCATCGCCACCCCCGTTTCCACCCATTTCGATCTGGCCATGCGGGCCTTGCGGGCAGGCAAGAGCGTCTTTGTCGAAAAGCCGATCACCGCCACCGCCGAACAGGCGGAACGCCTCATCGAGGAAGCCGACCGGCGCGGCCTCGTCGTTGCGGTCGATCACACCTTCATCCACACCGGCGCCGTCAAGAAGCTTCGCGAAGTCATCCAGAAGGACTTGGGTCAGGTCTACTACTACGACTCCGTGCGCGTGAACCTCGGGCTCTTCCAGCACGATGTCAGCGTGGTCTGGGACCTCGCGGTCCACGATCTCTCGATCATGGATTACGTGCTGGGCGTACAGCCCCGTGCCGTTTCAGCCACCGGCATCGCCCATATCGCCGGCTCACCCGAAAACATGGCCTATCTCAACCTGCATTTCGACACGACGCTGATGGCCCACATCCACGTCAACTGGCTGGCCCCGGTCAAGGTGCGCCGAACCCTGGTGGGCGGCAGCAACAAGATGGTGGTCTACGACGATCTCGAGCCCAGCGAGAAGATCAAGGTCTATGACAGCGGCATCACGCTCGACCCCATGGCCCCTCGCGCCGGCGAGCAAAAGCAGCAGATGCGCATTGGCTACCGCGCGGGCGACATGTTCGCCCCCAAGCTCGACATCACCGAGGCGCTGGGCTCCGAACTCGCCGAATTCATCGCCTGCGTACAGCGCGGCACCAGCCCTACTGCCGATGGCGTCGCGGGCCTGCGCGTCGTCCGCATTCTTGAAGCTGCAACCCGCTCCATGGCGCAAGGCGGGACTGTGATCGAACTTGCCCCCCAACGAGTGCTGGCATGATCCCTTTTCTCAACCTGCGCGCGCAATACGCCGCCATTCAGCCCCAGATCGAAGCCGCCGCTCTTGGCGTCCTGCGCTCCACCCATTATGTGCTGGGCGCCGAGGTGGAGGCGTTCGAGGAAGAGTTCGCCGCCTATTGCGGCACCCGCCACGCCATCGCGGTCAATACCGGCACCAGCGCTCTGCAGTTGGCGCTGCTGGCGGCCGGCATCAAGGCCGGCGACGAAGTGATCACCACCCCGTTCACCTTCGTGGCCACCGCCGCCGCCATCCGCTATATCGGCGCCCGCCCCGTCTTTGTAGATATCGATCCACGCACCTTCTGCATCGATCCCAATCTCATCGAGCGGGCGATCACGCCCCGCACCCGCGCGATCATGCCGGTCCATCTCTACGGCCAGATGGCCGATATGGACGCCATCGGCATCATCGCCGCCAAGCATGGCCTTGCGGTCATTGAGGACGCTTGTCAGGCCCACGGCGCCACCACCGAGGGACAACGCGCCGGCAGCTTTGGCCTTTCCGGCTGCTTCAGCTTCTATCCTGGCAAGAACCTTGGCGCCTGCGGCGAAGGCGGCATCGTTGTCACCAGCAATGACCAGCAGGCCCGTCTCATCCGCATGCTGCGCGACTGGGGCCAGGACCGGCGCTATCACCACGTGCTCGAAGGCTATAACTTCCGCATGGATGCCATCCAGGGCGCGGTGCTGCGCGTAAAACTGCGCGAGCTCGAGAACTGGACCGAAGCGCGCCGGGCCTGCGCCGGCGAATACAAGCAGCTGCTGGCCGGCGGGCCGGTAGAGCTCCCCTACGAAGCGCCAGGTCGCCGCCATGTCTGGCACATCTTCGCCATCCGCACCCGCGACCGCGATGGCCTGCGCGAAATGCTCGCCCGCGATGGCGTCGAGACCGGGCTCCACTACCCCGTCCCAGTGCATCTGCAGCCCAGCTATGTCGATCTGGGCCACGCGC
>JAQSXP010000029.1 GCA_029256605.1 Devosia sp.
GCCCTGGCCGCGATCCGCGCGCTGCTCTAGACCAAGGCTGAAGACAAAAGGAAAGGCCCGCCTCCTGAACTGGAGGCGGGCCTTTTTGCTTGCGTTGTAGCGGAGCGCTTAGGCGTCCTGGATTGCCGAGAGCTTCCAGTCGCCGCCGCGTTGACGCACAAAGGTCCAGAGCTCACGCGCTTCGGTGGGCTCGGCGGGATCACCCTCGACCACGCGGTCGGTGGCGCGTTCCACGGTCCAGTCACGCAGGCTGTAGCGCAGCGCGGCGGTGGCATATTCGCTGCCATCCTCGCGCCAGCTTTCGGCGATGTCGCCCTGCAGCAGCTTGATGTCGGCCAACTGGTTGTGCAAGCCGCGGGTGGCGTTGGCCGCCATCTGTTCGGCAAGGTAGCCCATCATCTCCGGCGTGGTCAGACGGCGCAGGGTTTCGTAGTCCTCAGCGCCATAGGCAGTCTGCACCTGGCCCAGGATCTGCTCGAAGCTGTCGAGATCGCGCTGCCCAACACCCAGCTCGTCCGGGTTGGCAGGGCGGGCACGGGAGGGACGCGTCGCATTGCCGGCGCCTGAGCCGCCAAGACCGCCGAGATTGCGGCCGAAGTTCTCAAATCCCGTGCGGTTGGCATTGTCGGGGCCGCCCGCCATGGCGGGACGGCGCGCGCCACCGCGCACGAGGCGCATGACCAACCATACGGCGCCACCGATCAGGAGGACCTGGAAGAGCAGGCTGAACAAGCCGCCGATGCCGCCAAAGCCGGCGCCGAACAGCACGCCGAGCAGGCCACCAAGCATGAGGCCGCGGAAGAGCGAGCCGCCCAGGCCACCCAGGAAGCCGCCGCGCTGCTGAGCCGCTGCCGGGTTCTGCGTGTTCGCGTTCGGACGCGCCTGCTGGGCGGGGGTGGTGGAACGCTGGATAGGTGCCACGGTGTTGGGGACCGTGTTGGTGGGAGGAGCCGACTGGAAGGTGCGGGCACCGCGGCTGCCGAAGCTGCCCCGGGCGCGCGCGTCCGCGGTATCCACGGCGGCCATCGAGAATGCAACAACAAGTGCAGCAAACGCGCTGGCGAGCCGGAAGCGGCGGGCGATGAACATCAGGAAAGTCTCCTTGAACTGAATCTGAGCACCAATATGGAGATGCCAGCAGCCAATTGCACCCCCTGAGAGGCAGGAGCCTGGCAAAAGTTGCGTCATAACCGCCAGGTGATCTCAAACGGCTGGTGGGCAGTCTGGTTCAACGTCCTTGATCCAAGAACCAGCCAGGGCCGATGTCCTGGGTATCGCCGAAGCGGGTGAGGCGCTCACGCAGCCGCTGCAGGCCGGGAGCGTCCCAGCCAGGGGGTTCGGTGATGGCGACCCAGGCATCAAGGTAATGCTGAGGAGCATAGACATGGCCAAAGCCTACGGGAGAGGTTTGTGCCAGGGCCATGTCGAGGGCGAGTTGCAGGAAGGTGACCACCGGATACCAGGTCAGACGGGGGGACACGTCAGGCGGGCGGTTGCTGGTCAGCCATTCGGGCGGGCGATAGAGCACCTGCGGTTCGAAAAACACGATGGGGTCGCTGGCATATTGCAGGTAAACCAAGCGCATCGGGCCCCATTGGGCGCCCGGAATATCGAGTGCGTTGCTTTGGTTGGTGAAGCGGATGATGGAGCTGTCGTTGAAGCGCGGCAGCCATTCGGGAGTGCCTGCCTGGCGATTAGCGGTGGCGTTGCGCCAGGTGGGACTGGCAAAGGGCGGGCCGGCCCACAGCGCCCCCTGGAATGGATCGCCGAGCACATCGTAGATGGTGGCGGATGCCTGAGAGGCATAGGCGCCAAGGCTAAGGCCGTGCAGGTAAAGCTTGGGCCGGCTGCCGGGGGGCAGCTGGGTCCAGTAATCATAAATGGCGTTGAACAGGGCCTGAGCCGAGGCGGTGCCCACATCCGGCTCGGCCAGCAAAGAGAGCCAGCTCGTCAGATAGGAATATTGCAGGGCGACGCTGGCGACGTCGCCGGCGTGGAGGATCTCGAGCGTATCGATGGCAGGGGGATCAACCCAGCCGGTGCCCACAGGCATGATCAGTACCAGAACCGAGCGATCAAACGCGCCGATCCGCTCCATTTCTGCCAGCGCAAGCTGGGCGCGTTGCTCCACCGTTTCGGCCGAACGGAGCCCCACATAAACGCGCAGCGGGGCTTTGGCGGGTCGACCAATCAGTTGCTCGATTTCGGCGGCCGTGGGGCCGGACTGAACATATACACGGGCATCAAGCCCGATCGTGTCCCAGTCGATCAGGGAAGTGGCGCTGCCCGATCGCAGTGCATCGGAGGGGGGTTCTTCGTATTGGCCGGCCAGAGCGTCAAGTTCGGCATAGAATTGGTCGGCGGCGTAAAGGGCGCCACGGACCACGACGCCGTTGACGAAAAGGCTCGTGACGACACCCACGATCAGCATGCCACCAACCAGCGCCACCCGGCGCGGCAGGATGCGGGCGAGCCAGTTGGCAACGGCGCGCACGAAATGGACAATGGCCGTGCCGATGCCGATCAGCAGGGCGGCCGGTAGCGCGGCGATAGCCGCCACACGAACCGGCTGGGTGGAATGCACAGGGGCCATGCCCATGACTTCCCGGATGGAATTTTGCCAGCCGGTCGACAGCCACAGGAAGATGATCGCGGTAAGGGTGCAGACCAGTAGCGACATCAGCTTGATGCGGCGGGCGCGCGCCCGGCCGGGGATGCGCAGTTCCATGAAGGTCCACAGCCATTCGCCAAACACACCGATGCCGTAGCCGGCGGCAAATACGCAGCCGCTCAGAATACCCTGCAGAACGAAGTGACGGGGCAGCAGGGAGGGCGTGAGGGAAAGGGCAAAGAACAACACGCCCACCAGCACCCCGCCTGTCGGGAGGCGGTCAAGCGCCAGCAGGAGACGCGGAACTAGACGCTGTGAGCGCCAGGCGCTAGCGGCGGGTGCGCGCATGACTGCTGGGGCGGGCAACCACCCGGAATGGCATCAACCAGGCCCTCAATGCACTAACCCCCAAGAAAACCGCCGGCGGAAAACCCGAGCGAAATCACTGTCCAGATCACCCAGGCATCAACCAGAAAGCCGATCGCTCCGATGACGATGCCGATGATGAGGCCCAAACCGTCACGGTTCAACCGCGAGAGGCACATTAGTGCCACCCCGACATTGGGGATGGCGTTCATGAATGGAATAGGGACCACCATGGGCAAGCACAGCACCATGACGACGAGCGCGAATGGCCGGCCCGTTCTCGGCCCCGTAAGGCTTTGGAGACGAGGAAAGGAAATTCGCGCCAGCCACTGCGAATAGCGCAATAGACGGGCTAGCAGCTTAAGGAGGAGTTTGACGGGAACGCGCCGGTCGCCAACAAAGCGCGGCAGCCGCAATGGACGGCCGAGCAGCATAGCCACGGCAAAGCCGAACATGGCCAGCGCGACGATGCCGCCATAACCGGGGGCGCCAGGGATCATGTTGAGCAGGCTAAAAACGAAGATGACCAGGGTGTGGCTGTTGATCCCCAGCACTTTGATCAGGCCGGCAAAAGTCAGCTCCGGCGCTTGGCCGCTGGCGGACAGGTGCAGGGCCTGCCGCATGGCATCGAGCTGCAGTTCAACCGGGCTGGCGTGCGGTGAAAGGGGCATTGCTTCTCAAGCGGGCGCGTCAAGGGCGCAAAAAGCAGAACGGCGCCCAGGGGCGCCGCTCGCTTTACGCTATTGAGATGGCTCAGGCCATCACCTTTTGCAGGTTCTGGTCGATCGCATCGAGGAAGCCGAGGGTCGACAGCCATGGCTGCTCCGGGCCAACGAGCAGGGACAGGTCCTTGGTCATCTTGCCTTCTTCGATCGTGTCGACGGTGACCTTTTCGAGGGTCGCGGCGAACTTGGCGAGGGCTTCGTTGTCATCGAGCTTGGCGCGATGGGCGAGGCCACGGGTCCAGGCAAAAATCGAGGCGGTGGAGTTGGTCGAGGTTTCCTTGCCCTGCTGGTGCTGGCGGTAGTGACGGGTCACCGTGCCATGGGCAGCTTCAGCTTCGACGATCTTGCCATCGGGGGTAGCCAGAACCGAAGTCATGAGGCCGAGCGAACCAAAGCCCTGGGCCACAATGTCGGACTGCACGTCGCCATCGTAGTTCTTGCACGCCCAGACATAGCCGCCGGACCACTTGAGGGCGGAAGCGACCATGTCGTCGATCAGGCGGTGCTCGTACCAGATCTTCTTGGCTTCGAACTGTTCCTTGAACTCGGCCTCGTAGATTTCCTGGAAGATATCCTTGAAGCGGCCGTCATAGGCCTTGAGGATAGTGTTCTTCGTCGAGAGATAGCACGGGACGCCGCGCGCCAGCGCGTAGTTGAAGCTGGAATAGGCGAAATCGCGAATGGAGTCGTCGAGGTTGTACATGGCCATGGCGACGCCAGCGCCGGGCGACTGGAACACTTCATGCTCGATCACCTGGCCGTCTTCGCCGGTGAACTTGATGGTCAGCGTGCCTTGGCCCGGGAAGGTGAAGTCGGTGGCGCGGTATTGATCGCCGAAGGCGTGACGGCCAACGATGATCGGCTGGGTCCAGCCGGGCACGAGGCGCGGCACGTTCTGGCAGATGATGGGTTCGCGGAAGATCACACCGCCCAGGATGTTGCGGATGGTGCCGTTGGGCGACTTCCACATCTTCTTGAGCTTGAACTCTTCGACGCGCTGTTCATCGGGGGTGATGGTGGCGCATTTGATGCCGACGCCGAATTTCTGGATGGCATGGGCAGCATCGATCGTGATCTGGTCGTTGGTGGCGTCGCGGCTCTGGATGCTGAGATCGTAGTATTCGATCGGCAGATCGAGATAGGGGTGGATGAGCTTGTCCTTGATCGCCTGCCAGATGATGCGCGTCATCTCATCGCCATCGAGATCGACGACCGGATTGGCGACTTTGATCTTGCTCATGAAGAGTTCTCCCTAGATGTCCTGCCTGGCGGCCTGCAGCCGTGTTGGCGCCCCTATAGCATTGCCGGGGAAAAGCGCAAAGACTGGCTCGGCAAGGCGTCTTGCCCAAGCTGGCAAGGTGACCTTCATCACGGTGCCGGCCGGTAGGTTTCGTGGCGGGGCAGGTGGTCGTCTATGGCGTCCCAATCTTGCTGCGTGCGCGCAAAGATCAGCTGATTGGGCTCGAACCACTGGTTGTTGCCGGCAAAGAACCCCGCGGCAACGAGGCGGACCGCAGGGGCGCGCGAGGACTGGCCGTAAAGCGGCGTACCACAGGTTGCGCAGAAGTGCCTGGTGAAGCTGGCGCCCGACGCACTTGGGCGAGAAAAGCGCGCCGTTGTTCCGGACACAGTCAGGCGCTGCTCGGAAACGAGGGCGACGGTCGAGTGACCGGTGCCGGTGGCCTGCTGGCAATGAAGGCAGGCGCACATGAACATGGAGCCGACGGTGCCGAGGATGGCCATGGTGACGTCGCCACAAGCGCAGCTGGCGCTTACGTCAAGCAGCGTTGAAGGTTCCTTGCTCATGCCGGCAGGCTGCCATGCAGGTGGGACTGGAACAAGAGCAATGGCCTTGCCTTGATTTGTGCGAACCGCGACAATGGCAGAGCTCCCGCAAGGAGGACGCATGGCGCTTTATCCGACCTATCCCTTGGAAACCGAGCGACTGCGTTTGCGCCCATTTACCCGGGGCGACGTGGATGCCGTATTTGCCTATCGGCAGCGCGAGGACGTCGCGCGGTTCCTCTTCGATTCACCGCTTAGCCGCGAGGAATGCGCCCTGGCCGTGCAGCAGCGCATTGCCCAGACGAGCCTGAGCGAGGAAGGCGACAAGATTGTTCTGGGCGTGGAACTGGCCGACACGGGTGAGTTGATCGGCGAGGTGTCGCTGATCTGGCGCAGCGTAGAGCACCAGCAAGGCGAAGTGGGCTGGATCCTGCACCCGTCCTTCCACGGGCAAGGCTATGGAACCGAGGCGGCAAGTGCGATGCTGGACCTGGCGTTTCGGCAGGCCGATTTGCACCGCGTGATTGCCCGTTGTGCCGCCGAGAATGCCCCGTCGTTCCATTTGATGGAGCGGTTGGGCATGCGGCGGGAAGCGCATTTTCGCGAGCACGCTATCAGCAAAGGCGCGTGGGATGAGGAGTTCATCTACGCAATTTTGCAGAGGGAATGGGTGGGTTGCACCGGTCCGTCGGAGGCTACTTCCAGCATCTTCAACTAACTTGCGCTATGGGTGGAACCTCCTTCGGCTGATCTCGTTTCTCGGGCGTCAGTATATCTTCGGGAGGCTCGCTATCATGTCGTCACCATCTTTGCCTTTGCAAACCGATCGGATGATGCTGCGGACCTTCGAACGCGCTGACCTGGCCGACCTGACGGCCTATCATGCCCTTCCATCCATGCAGCGCTACGTGTTCAGCCGCACGCGCGACGAAGCCGATGTTGCCGATGCTCTCAATGTTCTGCGTGGCCATGTCAGCCTGCAGCGGCCTGGCGATACGTTGACCCTGGCGATGGTGCGCAAGGGCGACAAGAAGGTCATCGGCCATGTGTCGTTGAACTGGCAGGACGCAACCTCGGGGCAGGGGGAAGTGCGCTTCTGCATCAATCCCAGCTTCTCGGGTCAGGGTTATGCCGCCGAAGCACTGAGCGCCATGTTCGATCTGGCCTTTGAGCGCTTCCATATTCACCGGGTGTTTGTGCGTTGCGACGGGCGCAACCACAACTCCATCAAGCTGATGCAAAAGCTTGGGATGCGGCTTGAGGCCCATTATCGCGAGCATGCGCTGTTCCAGGGCGAGTGGGACGAGGAATTGCATTTCGCCATTCTCGATCGCGAATGGAAGCGGTCGAGCAAGGTCAAGGATTTGCCGATCCGCCAACGGGTTGCCTGACCCAGCGACTGCGTTTCAATATCACCAGAACGGCGCTCCAGCGGGGCGCCGTTTGCGTTTGCCGCGGCGCTCCGCTAAGTGCGGCTGATAGCGAGAAGGGGCATCATGGCCGGCACCGATTCATCCATTCCCATCACCCTGGCGCCGTCACCGGCGATTATCCTGTGCGAGCCGCAGCTGGGCGAGAACATTGGCACGGCCGCTCGGGCTATGGCCAATTTCGGACTTTGGGACCTGCGGCTGGTGCGCCCGCGCGACGGCTGGCCCAACGAAAAAGCCGTGAACGCCGCCTCGCGCGCCGATCACGTGCTGGAGCGGGTGCGGGTGTTCGAGACGCTCGAGGAGGCGATCAGCGACCTGTCGCTGGTTTATGCCACGACGGCACGGTCACGCGATCTGCAGAAGGCCGTGCTTGGCCCCGACGAAGCAGCCCAGCGGATGGCGAGCCATATCGGGGGTGGGCGTGGCGCCGGGTTGTTGTTCGGGCGCGAGCGCTGGGGGTTGCTCAATGACGAGGTGGCACTGGCCGACGCTATAGTCACCCTGCCGGTGGAGCCCGCCTTTGCTTCCCTCAACATCGCGCAGGCCGTGTTGCTGCTGGCCTATGAATGGCGCCGTCATAGTGCTGCGGGCACTGAGCTGCCGTTCGATGACAACCTGGCGCAAGTGGCCCCACGCGAAGAGTTGGTTGGCTTGTTCGGGCATCTGGAAGCGACGCTCGATCAATCGGGGTTTTTCACGGCGCCCGACAAGCGTCCCACGGTGGTCAACAATTTGCGTACCATGCTGGAGCGGGGCAAGTTCACCAGCCAGGAGATCCGGACCTTGCGCGGGGTGATTTCCTCAATTGACCGGCGCCATCAGCGTCCCAATCCGAACCGGCAGCCGCGCCAAAGCGACAAAGGCTAGAAAATCGGCGGCGCGGCGGGTGTTCAGCGTGTTTGAGGCTTTGACGAGCGTCTAACGGCGTGCCATGGGCAAATGATGAGCACGCCCGCACCGCACGATAAATCTCGCCTCGCTTTCAGTTACACCGGCTTTCGCTTCTTTTGGCTGACTACGCTGCTGGTCAGCTTTGCTGTCCAGATCATGTCGGTGTCCATTGCCTGGCAGATATTTGCCATCACCGGTGACTATTTCCTGCTCGGTTTGGTGGGCCTGTGCTTGTTCTTGCCAGCGCTGGTGCTGATGCTGGTGACCGGTTTGGCGGCCGACCGGTTCAACCGTCGCATGATCATGGCGGTGTGCCTGGCGGTGGAGCTGGGCTGCGCGCTGGGCTTCCTGACTCTGGTCAATGCCGAGGAGCATCAGGTCTGGCCGATCTTTGCCATTCTCGTGGTGCTCGGTACCGCGCGCGCCTTCTGGAGCCCGGCGGCCCAGTCGCTGGCGCCGAATCTGGTGCCGCCAGAAGCCTTGAGTAACGCCATCACGGTCAACGCCTCCGCCTGGCAGTTCGCCGCGATCATGGGACCGTCCATCGGCGGGGTGCTGTACTCGTTCAGCCCCGTTGTCGCTTTTGGCACGGCGGGCGTGTTGCTGCTGATTGCGGGCTGTTGCGTGCTGTTGATTCCCAAGCCCCAGCAGCGGCAGTCTCAGCAGGCCACGAGCCTTGAAACGATCTTTGGCGGGTTCCGCTACATCCTGAGCAACAAGGTGGTGCTCGGTGCCATTTCGCTCGACATGGTCGCGGTGCTGATGGGCGGGGCAGTGGCCTTATTGCCCGCCTTCACCGAAGAAATCCTGCATGGCGGGCCGGTGGAGTTCGGGATATTGCGGGCGTCGCCGGGTGTCGGGGCACTGCTGATGGCCTTGGCCCTGACGCGGTTTCCTATCCGCCATCATGCCGGCAAGATGCTGTTTGTGTTTGTGGGCCTCTTCGGGCTCTTCACCACCGTATTCGGGCTTTCGGGCAGTGTGTGGTTGTCGATCGGCGCCCTCATGCTCGTGGGTGCGTCGGATATGGTCAGCGTCACCATCCGCGAAACCATCATGCAGCTCTGGACGCCCGAAGAGGTGCGCGGGCGCGTCAACGCGGTCAATTCCGTGTTTATCGGCGCTTCCAACGAGCTCGGCGAGTTCCGGGCCGGAACGGTTGCCCATTTCATCGGGCCGGTCGGCGCGGTGGTGGTGGGTGGCGTTGGCGCCATGGCGGTGGCCGGGATCTGGAGCCAGTTGTTCCCCGGCCTGCGCAAGCAGGACACGCTTGATCGCAAGATGGTGCGCGACGGGGTAGCCGAACCGCTGACGACCCCCTAAGCGCGGGCCCGGCTTGACTTTGCGGCCGGCCCCTTTTATCAACCGGCCACCTATTGCGGCCTTCGGGCCCCTAGGCGCACCCGGGATCTTCTTTCATCAGAGGTCTGTCAGCCTGTCGGTTCACCGGCAGGCAGAGGAGGGCGCGATCCATTTCGACGTTTCATGAAAGGATACGCGATGTCGAAGCGCATTTCTGCCAAGCACAAGATTGACCGCCGTCTTGGCGAAAACATCTGGGGTCGTCCGTCGAGCCCGCTCAATGCCCGTGCCTATGGCCCCGGCCAGCACGGCCAGCGCCGCAAGGGCAAGCTGAGCGATTATGGTCTGCAGCTGCGCGCCAAGCAGAAGCTGAAGGGCTACTACGCCTCGATCACCGAGAAGTCGTTCAAGAAGCTCTACAACGAAGCTGCTCGCGTCAAGGGCGACACCGGCGAGAACCTGATCGGCCTGCTCGAGTCGCGTCTGGACGCGATCGTGTACCGTGCAAAGTTCGTGGCAACCCCGTTCGCTGCCCGCCAGTTCGTCAACCATGGCCATGTGATGGTCAATGGCAAGCGCGTCAACATCCCGTCCTACCAGGTCAAGGTTGGCGACAAGATCGAAGTGCGCGAGCGCTCCAAGCAGCTCACCGTTCTGCTCGAAGCCATTCAGCTGGCTGAGCGTGACGTGCCCGACTATATCGAAGTCGACCACAACAAGATGAC
>JAQSXP010000411.1 GCA_029256605.1 Devosia sp.
TGGGTCAGCTCCAGCGTCTTGCGCGTGTCGAGCTTGACGGCGTCGATCTCCTCGTCGGTGAGGAGGACGTAATCGCCCTTCTCGTATTCGAAGCCCTTCATGATTTCATCGGGATCGACCGGGCCCACGCCTTCGACCACCTTTTCATAGTGGATGCGCTGGCCGGTGGGCTCATGGATCTGATGAAAAGATGGCTTGGCGTTGCTCTTGGTGGCCGTATAGAGCTCGACGGCAATCGACACGAGCGACAAACGAAGCTGGCCTTTCCAGACGGGACGTGACGCTGCCATGGGATACTCGCGCGCGGGGAAACTTTGGCGGTAAACGAGTCCGTGATGGGCTTTGTTCCCCTGCGAGCGATTGCGCGGCGCGGGTTGCACCCCTAAGTTCGTGCCTCAAGGCTGGGCGGGACCGAGGGTGGAGTTGATGGACGGATTAGCACTGGATGGGCTCAGCATAACGTTAATCGTGCTGGGCATCCTCGCCCTGCTGGTGCTGTTTGCCGGCGCCAAGACGGTGCCGCAGGGCTACAACTACACCATTGAACGCTTCGGCAAATATACCCGCACGCTCAAGCCAGGGCTCAACCTGATCGTGCCGTTCATCGACGGGGTGGGCAAACGGATCAATGTGATGGAGCAGGTGCTCGATGTGCCCCATCAGGAGGTTATTACCCGTGATAATGCCACGGTGACGGCCAATGGGGTGACCTTCTACCAGATCCTCGATGCGGCAGCGGCAGCCTACGAGGTCACCGACCTGCAAAACGCCATTCTCAACCTGACCATGACCAATATTCGCACGGTGATGGGGTCGATGGATCTCGACGAATTGCTGAGCCATCGCGACGAGATCAATGAGCGTCTGCTGCGGGTGGTGGATACGGCTGTGTCGCCTTGGGGCGTCAAGATCACCCGCATCGAGATCAAGGATATCGATCCCCCCAAGGATCTGGTGGAATCCATGGGCCGGCAGATGAAGGCGGAGCGTGAAAAGCGCGCGGCGATCCTCGAGGCCGAAGGGCGCCGGCAAAGCGCGATCCTGCAGGCCGAAGGCGCCAAGCAGGCACAGGTGCTGGAAGCTGAAGGGCGCAAGGAAGCCGCGTTCCGCGATGCCGAAGCGCGCGAGCGATCCGCGGAAGCCGAGGCCAAGGCGACGCAGATGGTCAGTGACGCCATTGCTTCGGGAAGCGTGCAGGCGATCAACTATTTCGTCGCCAACAATTATATCGAGGCACTGGGCAAGATCGCCACGTCGCCCAACCAGAAGGTGTTGATGCTGCCTGTCGAAGCGGCGAGCGTTATCGGCTCGATCGGCGGCATTGCCGAAATTGCGCGCGAGACTTTTGGCACGCCACCAGCGCCCCCGGCGCCACCGGTCCCGCCGCGGCCAGTGCGGCCGCCCAGCGCCGGTCAGAGCTGAGGGCGCGCCATGCAGGTCATCAGCTTCATCGCCAGTTATGGGGCATGGTCGTGGATCGTGGCGGGCCTCGTCCTGCTGGCGCTTGAACTGGTGGTGCCCGGCGGGTTCCTGGTCTGGATGGGCATTGCCGGTATCGTCACCGGGCTGATGCTGTTTTTCCAGCCGATCTCGTGGCCGCTGCAATGGCTGCTGTTCGGGGGCTTGTCGCTGATCGCGATCTTTGTGTGGGTGCGCTGGAGCCGTACGCGGCCACCCGATAGCGACCATCCGCAACTCAACCAAAGAGCCGAGAGCCTCCTGGGGCAGGTCCTTGTGCTGCAAGGGCCGCTTGTTGGTGGATTCGGGCGCGCTGCGGTTGGCGACAGCGTGTGGCGGGTATCCGGGCCCGATCTGCCTGCAGGTGCTCGCGTGCGAGTAACGGGCAGCAATGGCCCGGTGCTGACGGTCGCGCCAGTGGAGCAAGCCTCCTGAGGCCGCACCTCCGCTCCTTCCCAAGGGTTTTTTAACCATAAGCTGACAGGTTGGCCGCAGCGACAACCCACGGGCGCCGCTTACGGGCGGGTGGAGCGGATTTGAGCTGGCGATTCAACACACAGCAGCGATTGGCGGGTGCATGCCTGGCGTGCCTGCTTCGGACGAAGAGACTTCCGACATCCGGTTCGTGCCGAGCTTTGTGCTCGAGCATGAGGGATCGCGATCCCAGCTTGGGGGGAGCGGTGAGATCGAGTTGATTCGGCCTTCCGACACCCAAGAGGTGGATGTGAGTGGGCTCCGCCTCAATCTTGAGGGCGGCTACGCGCTGGACAGTGTGACGGCCCTGACGGGGATTGCCGATCTGTCCTTTACGCAGGAGCCGGCCGGTACGCCCGGCATCGCCAACACCATCGCCCAGCCCGCCGCAACTCTCGTGGGCAGTATCGGAGGCGGGGCTACAAGGCAGTTCGGCAGGTTCAATATCGGCGTCACGGGCGCAGTGGCGCGCTATCTCTACGGCCCAACCGAGCTGGTGGATGGGACCATCGAGGACAATGACGAGGACAACTACTGGACGCTTGATGGCGGTTTGCGCCTCGGCTTCCAGGTGACCCCGATCTTTGAGGTGTTCGGGGAAGGCACTCTT
>JAQSXP010000030.1 GCA_029256605.1 Devosia sp.
GTGAAGGCAGTGGCGCCGGGGATGAAGCGGCGGCGCAGCGGAGCGATCATCAATGTTTCGAGCAATGCCGGGGTGGTGGGGGGCCTGGATGAATCGACCTATTGCGCCTCCAAGTTCGGGCTCGAAGGATTGTCGCGCGCGCTGGCTAAGGAGTTCGAAACATTCAATGTTTCGGTGAATACCATCACGCCTGGCCACCCGATGCATACGGCCATGAGCGAGGTGACCTATAGCGAAGAAACCCGCAAGATCTGGAAGGATCCAATGGAGCTGGCCCCCGCTTTTGTGCATCTGGCACTGCAGGATGCGGGCGGTATCCACGACCAGCGCATCCGCGCCTGGGACCTGGTACAGGAGCTGGAAACGGCAAAAGCCACAAAACAGCCATGACGATGAACGCGTTCTGAACCGATTGTCAGCTCCGGGCTTTTGGCCCGGAGTTTTCGTTTGCAGGAGCCGTTCAGGCGCTCGCGGTGACGCGATGGGTGCCGCCCTTTTCGGACTGGCTAGTGACCGTCACTGTGCCGCCGGCGGGCAGCCGTACCAGCCACTCGACGGGCTTGGCGTTGGCGGTCCATTGCTGACCCCATGGCGACCACGGATAGAGGCGCTCATTGCGTCCGGCGAGATTGCCGAGCTCGGCGGTCTGGGGGTTCATCACCAGCTCACCGCCATCAACCGCGATGGTGACACTGACCGGCTTGGCGACCTTGTTGGCGATTGCGACGTCGGACAGGTTCGAGGGCAGGTAGCCGTGGTTGGAAATAACGGCCCGTACCTTAAAGAGGTCGGTGCCGACCGGGGTGAGGCTGAGATCATCGATCTTGACCTGGGGCGCGGCGGCGGCGTGCTTGAGATTGAACAGCACGTTCTGGCGCACCATCTCCTCGAGCAGATTGCCCGGGGGATTGCGGTAGCTCCAGATATTGACCATGCCGCCGATCTCGATTGGCCCCAGTTGGGGGTGAGCGAAGGCCTTCCAGTCCCGCCAGCCTTTGTCGGCCATGTTGGCCTTGACGTAGTCATAGACCTTTTGCTGGACCTCTTCATTGCGCGGATAGAGATTGTAATAGCCTTCCTTGGGCACGCCCGCGGTGCGCTCGAGATCCCATAGTTCCGTGCCAAAGGAGATGATGCCCATCTCCTCGTAGGTCCAGTCCATCAGGCCGCCGCGCCGCACCACCGATTTGTCGGGGGTGAATTCCTCGTAGATCGACACGGTTGGGTAGCCGGTGAGCTCGGTGCCGACCTTCCCGATCTCCTTGTAGAGATTGATGTCGCGCGCGCTCATGGCGCTGTCGGGCTTGGTCATGGAGGGGCGCAGAATGATGCCGCCATGGGTGTGATAGGCGCACATCCCGCAAATATTGGGATGGTCGAGGATGAACTTGGCCATGCCGAAGGCTTCGGGCTCGGACAAGGGATGGCTGCCCGCGCCGTATTCCTGGGGCGACCAGTGGGTGGGGAAGTTGCGGTTCATGTTGCCGTCGAAGGGCTTTTCGACGGGGACGTTGACCCCGTCATAGTTGCGCACCGTGCCTTCTGGGTAGAGGCGGAAATATTGCCCGCCTT
The DNA here is from genome assembly GCA_029256605.1 of Devosia sp. Classification (GTDB taxonomy): domain Bacteria; phylum Pseudomonadota; class Alphaproteobacteria; order Rhizobiales; family Devosiaceae; genus Devosia. The sequence continues at coordinate 1,573 of JAQSXP010000030.1, forward strand.
CTTCGCCCGGCTTGCGCTGCACCATGATGTCGGGATTGGCGGCGCTTTTCTTCCATTCGCCCTTGGGATCGGGGACGCGCATCCAGACGATGTAACCATCGCCATCGATGTCTTCGGGGATCAAACCTTCCAGCCGATCCGCGCCCGGCATGAAGCGGCCATTGCCGCACCAGTTGTAATAAGGCGGCACGAGGGAGAGCTCGGCCCCGTCGGGATTGATGCGCGGCAGGATATAGAACACCTGCGTGTCGACGAGACGGGTGACTTCCTCGTCCCGGCCGTAATTGGTCAGCAGGTGCCAGACCGCATAAAGGGCCGCCGCGGAGGTCGCGTGTTCCTCGGCATGGATCTGGCCGTCGATATAATAGCCGGGCTTTTCGGCGGCAGGACCGGTATTGGGATTGGTGATCTCGATCATCCAAACATCGCGGCCGGCAAAGCTCTTGGCCAGCGAAGTCATCTTGGCCAGTTCAGGGTAGGCGCCGACCAGCGCATGCAGGCGCTCGGTCATCTCGTCATAGGTATAGTAGCGGTCGAACTTGACGTCGAGATCGGTCATCACAGGGTGCTCACAGGGACGAAGGAACCGGGCGGGGGCGCGGTGCGGATACAGGCGCTGAACTGGCCGGGCGACACCTCCACAAGGGGCGGCACGACCTTGGCGCATTCGGGGATGGCCATGGGGCAGCGGGTGCGGAAGACGCAGCCCGAAGGCGGGTTGATCGGGCTCGGGATATCGCCCTTGAGGATGATGCGATCCTTGCGCTGGGTGATATCGGGGTTGGGTACGGCCGAGAGCAGCGCCTTGGTGTAGGGATGGTTGGGGGCGCGGTAGAGCGTGCGCGTGGGCGCAATCTCCATGATGCGCCCCAGATACATGACGATCACCCGGTCGCTGATATGCTCCACGACAGCCAGGTCATGGGCGATGAACAGCATGGTCAGGTTGAACTTGGCCCTGAGATCATCGAGGAGGTTGACGACCTGGGCCTGGATCGAAACGTCGAGCGCCGAAACGGGCTCGTCGGCGACGATGAAATCGGGTTCTACGGCGAGCGCCCGGGCAATGCCGATGCGCTGGCGCTGGCCGCCCGAAAACTCATGGGGGAAGCGGTCGAGATAATCGCCGGACAGCCCCACCTGCTGAAGCAGGGCGACAATGCGATCCTCCCGCTCAGCGGGCGTGCCGATATTGTGGACGGCCAGGGCATGCCCCAGCACCGTGCGGATCTTTTCGCGCGGGTTGAGGCTGGCATAGGGGTCCTGGAAGACAATCTGCATGCGCTTGCGATAGCGCCGCATCTCGGGCTTGGAGAGCTTGGCGATGTCGGCGCCGTCGAAGTCGATCGTGCCCGAAGTGGGCTCGCCCAGGCGTAGCACGGTCCGCCCCACAGTGGTCTTGCCAGAACCGGATTCGCCCACCAGCCCGACCACTTCGCCGCGGCCGATGGAGAAGCTGACATCGTCCACCGCCTTGACATTGGTGACAACGCGGCTGAGCACTCCTCCGCGAATGGGAAAGTATTTCTTGAGGTTGCGCACCTCGAGCAGGGTGTCGCGCTTGGTGGGGGCCGCGGTGGGAGGGATCATCTCGTTCATGGTGCCGTGGCCTTGGTCTTGAGGTCGAGTTCACGCCAGCGCACGCAGCGCACTGAGCGGCCGCTGTCGAGCACTTCAAGGGGCGGTTCGGCGGCAGCGCAGCGCTCCTGGGCAAAGGCGCAGCGGGTGCGGAAGCGGCAGCCGCCCGGCAACTTGGTCAGGAGCGGCACATAGCCCGGAATGGTCTGGAGGCGCTGCTTTTCCTCGCTTTCGCCCATGCGCGGAATGGATTGCATGAGGCCCGACGTGTAGGGCATCAGCGGCTTGGTGAAGATTTCCTCCACCGTGCCGGTCTCGACCACCTGACCGGCATACATCACCACGACCCGGTCAGCCATTTCGGCCACGACACCCAGATCATGGGTGATGAAGACGATGGCCATGCCCATCTTTTGTTGCAGATTGCGCATGAGATCGAGGATTTGCGCCTGGATGGTCACGTCGAGCGCCGTCGTGGGCTCATCGGCGATGAGGACGCTCGGCTCACAGGCGAGCGACATGGCGATCATGGCGCGCTGGCGCATGCCACCGCTCATCTCGTGGGGATATTGGGTGGCGCGCTTGGCAGGCTCGGGAATGCCCACGAGTTCGAGCATCTGCACGGCGCGTTTATGGGCATCCGCCTTACTGAGCTTGTCGTGCTGCATGACGACTTCAGCGATCTGGGTGCCGATGGTGTGGACGGGATTGAGGCTCGTCATCGGCTCCTGAAAGATCATGCCGATATCGTTGCCGCGGATGGCGCGCATTTCGCGATCGGACAGGGACACCAAATCCTTGCCGCGCAGCCGGATCGTGCCGCGCGAGATGCGGCCGATCTTTTTGGGCAGGAGGCGCATGATCGAGAGGCTGGTGACCGACTTGCCCGAGCCAGACTCCCCCACAATGGCGAGGGTTTCGCCGGCCTTGACGGTGAAGCTGACGCCATCGACGGCGCGCACATCCTGGCCCTCGCCCACGATAAACGAGGTCTGCAGATCGTCCACTTCCAGAAGCGGCGGTTGGGAAGAGAGCACCTGGCTCATGTAAAGGCCTCCGGCATTGTCGTCATGGGTCAGGCACTCAAGCGGCTGGGCTGGGCAAGGGGAGCACTGCCGGGGCTGGTGTAGCGGCCCCAGCCGGGCTGCCCCCCGATGGTGCCATCATAAACGCTGGCCCCGCCCACGATGGTGCGCATCACGCGTCCGGTAAAGCGGGCGCCGTAATAAAGCTGGGCCACATCGCGCGCAAAGGTTTGGAGCGTGTCGCGCTCGATGCTGGTGGTGCCGGCCAGATCAACAAGCATCAGATCGGCATCGGCCCCCACCGCAATCCGACCCTTGTTGGGCAGGTTGAAGCGCTTGGCGGCATTGCCGCTCAGCAGCGCCACTGCCTGCGCGAGGGAAACCCGGCCCCTGGCCACGGCATCGAGCATGGCCGGTACCAGCACTTCCGAGCCAGGCGAGCCGGGCGGGGCTGTGACCATATTGCCCGCGCCCGCGAGCTTTTCGGCATGGGAAAAGGCGGCATGGTCGGTGGTGACATGGGTGATGATCCCATCGGCGATGGCCTGCCAAAGGGCGTCCTGATCGGACTGGAGGCGCACGGGCGGGTTGATCTTGGCAAAGACCCCCGCCTGGCGCACATCCTCATGGGTGCGCCAGAGATAATGCGGGCAGGTTTCGGCGGAAAAATCTGAGCTGCCGGCAAAGCGGCGCAAGACTTCGACGGTGAGGGCGCTGGTGACATGGGCGATATGAAGCCTGGCGCCCGCTTCCATGTTCATGGTCAAAAGCTTGGCGACGGCCACCGCCTCGCAAATGGCGGGACGGGAAGCCAGATGCGTGTCGATATTGCTCAAGTCCAGTTCCGCGACCTCGACTTCGCCCAAGGCCAGGAGCTGAGCGCTTTCGGCATGCACCACCACCGGCAGGCCGGTCTTGGCAATCGCCTTGAGGGCGCGCAGCTGATCGGCCTCGTCGGGAAAGGACAGGCCGAAAAACTCGTCGTCCCGCCCCTCGGGAGCGGGGGTGGTGAAGATCTTGTAGGCAACGATCCCCGCTGCCGCCATCGCGCCAACGCTGGCGTCCGTCAGATCACCCGGGGCGGCATAAAGGCCGAAATTGATGAAGGCATGTTCGGCAAAATGGGCGCGGCGCGTTTCCACCCGCTCGGCCGTGTTGCAGCAGGGCTTGGAAATGGGCATTTCGAAGAGGGTGGTAATACCCCCCGCGGCGGCGGCGCGGGTTTCGCTTTCCACCGTGCCCCGCTCGGGATAGGCGGGGGCGCGGATATGGAAGTGGATGTCGATGGCGCCGGGCAGCACATGCTGGCCCGACGCATCAATGGTTTGCGCCGCGACACCCTCACCGCGCGGCAACAGCGCGGCGATCTTGCCCCCGGAAAGCCCCAGATCAAGCGATTGCAGGCCCTCGGGGGTCAGCACCGCGCCATTGCGGATGATGGTGTCGAAGCTGTCCACTATTTGAGCCCCAGTTCGGAAAGGGCCTTCGCTACGCCATCCAGATTGGTGAGGTGCATGCTGGCATAATTGGGCGCGAGCACCACGCCATGCCCGCCGGCCCGATAGGTCGCCATCACCGAGCGATAGGCGATGTCGGGGGTCATCTTGGCGGTTTCCGGCTTGGTGCGGGGCGCGTCGACCCCGAGACCCATGAACACCTTGGCCTTGCCGTTGACCCCTTTGAGCGCATCGGCGCATTGGCCGAACACATAGGTGTCGGGGTCCATGCCTGCGGCGATCACTTCCCCATAGGGCGCTTCGTTGAGCCCCAGGATCCGGTACAGCACCGCGGTGGCTTCATCGGGCGAGAAATCGCGCAGGATGGTCTTTTGGAAAAAGCCCAGCTCCTTGGTGAACACTTCGCCGGCCTGATGCTGATAGGTGATGGGCTTGACCCAATCGGCATAAAGCGTCTGCTCTTCCCAGGGCCATTGGGCCCGCCGGAAGATGTTGAAGTGGTTGCGGTTCCACACATTGAGCCCGAAGGAGAGGCCCGGCTTGCACCATTTGACGAGGCCATACAGCTCGCGGTCGAGATCCTTGTTGCGCTCGAGCCAGAACTTTTCCCAGATCAGGGCTTCGGGATTGGCCAGCAGGGTGCGGATAAAGGTGATAAAGGCGCCATCGGCAAATTCCTTGCCCGAAGCGGCTTCCTGCATGAAGTCGTAAAGGTTGAGCAGCGCGCGCCGGCAGGCTTCCACATCGATGCCGCGCTCCATGGCTTCCTGGCGCGCATGGGTGGAAAAATCCCCCGGTGCGCCGCCCTGGATCAGGGTGTCGAGCGGGGAATTGCGCTCGTTGCACCACATGACGCCATCGATGTCGTAGTTGCGCACCTGATCCTCGACCATGGAGAGAATCCAGTTGCGATAATCGGGATGACTGGTGGAGGGATCGCCCGACAGGCGCCCGAAGATATCCACTTCCATCGCCTGGGCGAGATTGGGGATGTCGACCGTGTTGGTGGAGCCATGGCCGGTATATTTAAAGAAGGGCTCCATGAGTTCGATGAAGACCTTCATGCCGCGCTGATGGGCGGGCTCGATCACCATGTCGAGGATGTCCTTGCCCTCGAATTGGGGGTCGCGGGCGCGGTAATCCTTGATGAAGGTGCCGTTGTAGTAGCGCGGATCGGGCTCGAAATAGGCCCCGCCCTTCATGGCAAAGGGTTCGGGCACGCCATGGTCGGGCCAGCCATCGAGCTTCCAGGAAATGGAGCGCCCGGTCTTGAGCCCGAGCCAGGACACGGTGCCCAGCATCAGCACATTGACCCCGACCCGGTCCTTGAGGATGTCGAGGACGGTATCGACGCCCTCGTCGATGAAGTTGATCGGGCTGACCTGGATGCCGACGAATTTTTCGGCGGGATTGGGCTTGGGGGTCATGCTGCCGCCTTTGCGTGCTTGGCCATGAAGCCCTTCATGCGCTCGACCGCATCGCGCAGCTTGTCGATCGGCTGCAGGAATGACATGCGGATATAGCTGGGGTCGTGGTCGCCGAACATGGTGCCGGGGAACAGCATGACGCCGGTTTCGCGCAGCAGCTTCTCGCAGAACTCGGGGGTGGACATGCCGGTGCCCGACACATTGATGTAGACGTAAAAGGCGCCGCCCGGATTGCCATAGGAGAGGCCCATCTCGTCGAGCGCGGGCAAGAGGAACGCCCGGCGCGCCCCATATTCGTCGATCATCGCCTGGATGGGCGCCTTGGGGCCGGTGATGGCGGCAAGGGCGGCATGCTGGGAAATGGTGCAGGTGTTGATCGAGAGCGTGTGGCGCATCTCGGTGACCTTGGCCACGAAATCGGCAGGCGCGGCGAGATAGCCGACGCGCCAGCCGGTCATGGCATAGGTCTTGGAGAAGCCATTGAGAGTGATGGTGCGCTCCTTCATCCCCGGCAGGGTGGCGATGGAAAGGTGCTCGTTTCCTTCATAGATGATCTTGGCGTAGATCTCGTCGGACACGATGATGATGTCGTGCTTGATGGCGAGCTCGGCGATCTGGCGGATCACGGCGGGCGGGGTGACGGCGCCCGTGGGATTGTTGGGCGAAACCAGGACGAACATGCGCGTTTTCGGGGTGATGCGCTTCTCGATCTCGGCGATGTCGAGGGCGAAATCGTCCTTCTGGAAAGTGGGGACGGGCACCGGGATGCCGCCGGCAAAGCCCACCGCGGTGTCATAGGTCATGAAGCGCGGGGAGGTGATCATTACCTCGTCGCCCGGCTTGATGAGGGCCAGCATGATGAGCGTGATCGATTCCTGCACGCCGGCGGTGACGATGATCTCGTCGGCGGTGTAGTCGAGCCCGTATTCGGCCTTGAGGTCGCCCGCAATCGCTTCGCGCAACTGGGGCAGGCCGGTGGGGCCGGTATAATGGTGCTGGTTGTCGTCGATGGCCTTTTTGGCGGCCTCGCTGATATGGGCGGGGGTGTGGAAATCCGGATCGCCCCGGCCCATGGCGATGACATTGTTCATTCCGGCGGCAATGGCGAGCATGCGGGTGCGGAAGGACAGGTCCTCCTCCACGATGCGGTCGGTCAGGTTGTCAGCGATCACGCTCATTGTCAGTGCATCCTCTTGCCGGCGATAAAGGTCATCTGCACGCGTTCCAGCGCGAACAGATCCTGGTCGGGTTTGCCGTCCACGACGATCAGGTCGGCTTCCTTGCCCGCTTCCACGGTGCCGATTTTCTTGTCCATTTTCGAAAGCTGGGCGCCGCGAATGGTGATGGCGCGCAGGGCGTCGAGCCGATCGGGACACACGCCCACCTCGACCATGAAGTCGAGCTCGGGCGCGATCTTGTCATGCTCGACGGCGGGGCTGCCCGCATCGGTGCCAAAAACGATCGGCACGCCGGCCTTGCTGGCACGCAGCAGGCCGTCAAAGCGCGTCTTGTCGCCCACCGCCTTCTGCCGCTCGGCGATCTTCCATTCCGGAATGCCATAAGCGCGCGCGATCTCGGGCTTGGCCTGCATGACGAGGGCCGAAAAGGTGGTGACGATCGGGATCTTCTTGTCCAGCAGGATCTGGATGGTCTCGTCGCTCATCGAGCCGCCATGTTCCACGCAATCGACGCCAAATTCGGCAACGCGGCGGATGCAGGCGTCATAGGTGGCATGGGCGGTGATGGGGAGGCGATTGCGATGGGCCTCGTCGATGACGGCCTCGAGCTCGGCATCGGTGAATTCGAGCGTATCGTGGCAGGCCATGATCTTGATGAGATCGGCGCCACCCTTGACCTGGTCGCGCACGGCCCGGCGCATCTCGTCGGCGCCCGAGGCTTCCCGGCACACCCAATAGGTGTGCCCGCCGGTCTGGATGATGCTTTCGCCAGTCACGAGGAGGCGCGGCCCGGGGAAAAAGCCCTGCGCCACGGCCTGCTTGGTGAAGAGGTTTGAATTGTGCACGCCCAGGTCGCGCACAAGGGTAATGCCAGCGCGCAGGGATTTGAGCATGTTGCCCGCGGCCTTATAGGCGCGCATTTCGGGGCTGTCATACATGGACTGCCAGCTCAGCTCATGCACGCCATCCCAGGACAGATGAGCATGGGACTGGATGAGGCCGGGCATGATGGTCTTGCCGCCGGTATCGGTGACGGCGAGACCTTCGGGCGGTGTGCCCATGGCGGCGCGTTCACCCACGCGGGTGATCTTGCCCCCGATCACTTCCACAAAGCCGTCCTCGATCACCTCGTCGCCGCGCGCGGTGATGATGCGGCCAAGCAGGATCTGGTCGACCGGCTTGAGGTCGAACATGGGCTTGGTGATCTTGGTGTAGTGCCAGGAAGCGGGTTCGGGCATGGTTTGAACACTCGGTTGCTAGAGCGCGATAACGCGTTGATCGATGGGGGTGTGGGCTAGAAACTGGCTCGGGATTTCGACGCCCTGGGCGCCAACCAGCATGGTGTTGATGGTGCGAAAGCCGTCGCGCCCGGGCCGGTAAACGCCCGGCTCGTTGGA
>JAQSXP010000031.1 GCA_029256605.1 Devosia sp.
ATGCCGTCTGTCCCCCTTGGTCAATTTACGCATGGTGGCGATCTCACGCCAGAAATCCCGAATATCCTGCGCCGGCGCCCCGGCGAGCTTGGAGCCGGCTGGCCAGTCCTTGGTGACCGCAGCGCGGCCATGTACGACCGAGCCGGCGCCAATGGTCAAGTGCCCCGAAGTGCCTACCCCGCCACCCATCAACACGCCGTCTTCCACCACGGTGGAGCCGGCCAAGCCGGACATCGCAGCGATGATACAATTGCGGCCGATGCGGCAGTTATGCCCGACCTGCACTAGGTTATCGATCTTGGTGCCTTCGCCAACGCAGGTATCGCCCAAAGCACCGCGGTCCACAGTGGAGTTCGCGCCGATCTCGACGCGGTCCTGAATCAGGACGCGCCCGAGTTGGGGCAATTTGCGGTTGGCCGTGCCGATGTCGAGCCAACCAAAACCCTCGGTGCCGATGCGCACGCCCGAATGGAGCACCACGTCATTGCCGACGTGAGCGCAATCGATGGTGCAGTTGGCAGCGATGATGCAGTTGCGTCCGATCGTCACCCCGGCGCCAATCACCGTGTTGGCGCCGATGGTCGTACCCCGCCCGATCTCGACGCCGTAGCCGATCACAACATTGGAACCAAGGGTCACTTCAAGCTCGAATACCGGCGCACCGAGGTCCGCCCGCTCTGCCGCCAGCACGCCGCGCGTGCTCGCCGGATATAGGAAATCCAGAACATCGGCAAAGAGATGGTGCGGCCACTCAGCGGTGATCGCAATCGCGGTGGCCGGCACCGCGTCGCGCAGGGCCGGCGAAACGATGACGGCACCGGCGGCAGTACCGCGCAGCTGTTGCAGATAGGAGTTGTGGGCCGCCAGGGCGATATCGCCAGGGGCGGCAAGCTCCAGATCGCTTGCACCGGTCACAAGGTGGCTGGCCTCGCCCTCGGACAAAGCCGCAACCAGATCGGCCCGTCCAAGGCTGGACAGGATGGCGCCGAGGGCTGAGGGCCCGGCGAAACGATGAAAGCGGGTGTCGACCATTATGTCACTTAAAATAGCAAGGAGCCGCGGCGCTACCGCCCCGCGGCTCCCAGAACTGTTTCACGCCCGGGCGACTAGAGCAAGGTCTGCAGGGTCAGCTGGAAGACCTGGGTGCGATCGGCCTCGGACTTGTTCAGCACATGCGAGAAATCGCCACGCAGAGGGCCAAACGGCGAGTCCCAGATCAGCGACGCACCGATCGAGGTGCGCAGCGGCTCGTTCTCGCTGCCGGGGTCGACAGGGTTGCCAAAGGTCTCAGGGATACCATCCACCCATGCCGCATCCGCCCACACAGCGCCGCTCAGGCCATAGCTCTCCGGCAGGACCGGGATCGGGAACTGAACTTCGGCCGACAGACCGGCATACATGGTGGCGCCGAGATATTCGCCGCTTTCCAGGCGCGGCCCAAGACCACGGCCTTCAAAGCCACGGATCAGCTGCGAGCCCGGCATGAATGCCTCAAGCGGGCTGACTTCGCCATCGCCCAGGGCATGGACGATACCAGCCTGGCCCCTGACGCTGGCAACAATGCCGCTGTCGTCAAGCAGCGGAACGAAATAACGGCCGCGCGCCTCGGTCTTCACCAGGTTATAGTCCCAGCCGATATACTGCTGGGTGAAGGTCGCATAGAGGCCCTCGGTGGGCTTCTTGACGCTATCAACACCGTTCCAGGTGAGGGTATAGCCGATAAAGGCCTTGTAGAACTCCTCGCCATTCTCGAACAGCGCCGAATTGTCCGGATCTTCGTCCACGACGGTCTTCTGCTCGATACCAGTGAACACCGTACCCGAGAGATTACCCAGGATCGGCGCACCAAAGCGCACCTGACCACCGGTGGAGGTGAAGCCATAGAAGTTGCGATCGGTCTCGTCGACAATGCGGTGATAGGCATCAACACCAGCCGACACCTGCAGGCCCATGAAGCGGGGCTCGGTAAAGGAGAAGTCGAAGGTCTTGCCCGATTCCGATGCACCAACGGCAGCACGAAGATACTGGCCACGACCCAGGAAGTTGCGCTCGGTCAACGAGACTTCGCCCAGGATGCCTTCGGTCGTCGAGTAACCAGCGGTCGCGCCGTATTCACCCGTCGAGCTTTCGGTCACGGCGATGTTGACGATGACCTTGTCCGCGGCCGAACCAGGCTGGGTCGTCACTTCAACAGCCGAGAAGTAGCCGAGGTCCTGAATTTCCTTGCGACCACGCACCAGCAGTGCACGGTTGAAGGGGTCGCCTTCAGCAAATTCCAGCTCGCGACGGATCACGAAGTCGCGGGTCTTCTCGTTGCCGGTGATATTCACACGCTCGACATAAACGCGCGCGCCCTCGTCCACCAGATAGGTGACGTTGAACCGGCCATTGGTGACGTCGCGATCCATGCGGGCGCGCACATCGGCAAAGGAGTAACCCTGCGCCGTGGCTTCATAAGCCATGTCTTCGATGGTGCGCTGCAGATCGGTGATCGAGTAGCGGCTACCTTCATTGGTGCGCACAGTGCTGGTCAATGCCTGCGTATCAAGACCTTCGATGCTGGTCTCGATGCCAACATTGGCGAACTCGTAGCGCTGACCTTCATTAACGGTGAAGTTGATGAAGTAGGCGTTGCGGGCGGCATCATACTCACCGACCGACGTCACCTGCGCATCGGGATAACCACGATTGGCGTAGTAGAGACGGATCAACTCACGATCGACCGCGATGCGGCGATCGTCGTACGCATCATCCTTGAGCAGCCAGCTCAGAATGCCGGTTTCCTTGGTGGTGATGGCGCCCTTGAGATTGCCGGTGCTGAATGCATTGTTGCCGGTGAAGTTGATGGCAGCAATGCCGGCACGCTCACCTTCATTGATCACAAAGGTGACCCGCACCCGGCCATCGGCGATGGTTTCGGTCCGCGCAGTCACACCAACCGACATAAAGCCGTCGGCATCATAGGCCTGACGGATGCTCTCGATATCGGCGGCAAGACGCTGCTGGGTAAAAACACCGGAGGCGGACACATCCACCATGGCAAGAAGCTGGGTATCCGAAAAACGCCGGTTACCCTCGAACAACACCGAGCCGACCAGTTGCTCCTGAGCCTGGGCCGTAACAGCGCCGATCAGCGGAACACCAGACCCGATAACAGGAGCTGCAGCACTCAGGATTGCGAGCGCCACGCCGCGCATAAGCTTCGATTGAGTCATATTTATTTGCCTTCTGCGACCAGCTCGGGGACTCGCCATGCACAGCGCCTCCCCCAGCCCACTCCATTGAACCGTTTTACCGGTTATTTAACCAAGGACAAGGCTAAAGCCGCGACGCGGTTAGCAAATGCTTGGATGCCTTGTATTCGTGCAACACCTTGAGAACCAAGGTTAAGAAGCGTTAACCGAGCGTCCGCAAATACGCGAACAAGGTGTCATTGAACAGCGTGAAGACCATCAACGCCACCACTAACGCGAAGCCGAATCGAAAGCCTATTTCCTGGACTTTAATGCTTAGCGGGCGTCCCCGCACGGCCTCGATGAGGTAATATAACAGGTGTCCACCATCCAGCATGGGAATGGGCAGGAGATTGAACACACCGATGTTGAGCGACAGCAGGGCCATGAGGTTGATCAGGGGAATGATGCCCAGTGTTGCAACCTCCCCCGACACTTTGGCCACTTTTACCGGCCCGCCGAGCTGCTCGACATCGCCGCGCCCGACAAAGAAGTCCCCGAGAAAGGCCCCGGTGCGCTGAATGATGAAGCGGATTTCCTCGAAGGTCATGCCGATGGCTTCCACCGGACCGGGGCGGTAGAGGGTCACCTCGGTTTGCTCGACATCGCGGCTGACGCCGATGCGGCCGATGCGCTGATTATTGCCGAAGCGATCCTGCACATCCACGGCTTCGGGCACGAGCACCAGGGTCTCGGGGCTGCCATTGCGCTCGATCTCGAGCGTCACCGGGCGTTCAGGGCTCGTTGCCACAAAGCGCTGGAAATCCTCAAAGCCACGCACCGCATAGCCATCGACGCCGGTGATCAGGTCACCGGCCTGCAGCCCGGCCGATTCAGCCACGGAGCCCGCGATCACCTCGGTGATCACCGGGGGAATGGTGTAGCGGCCATAGCCCAGCAGCAGGGCGTAAAGGATGAGAAAGGTCAGCAGCACATTGGCGATCGGGCCGGCTGCCACCACAGCAATGCGCTGCCAGACATTCTTGTTCTGGAAGAGATGCGGCGCCACGTCCGGATCCACTTCGGCCAGGGCCTCAGGATCGGGAACGCTCGCCACGTTCATGTCGCCAGTGAATTTCACATACCCGCCCAGCGGAATGGCGGAGATGCGCCAGCGGGTGCCGCGTCGATCGTTCCAGCCGATCAGTTCAGGCCCAAAGCCGATGGAGAAGGCATCCACAGCCACGCCGTTCCAGCGCGCCACCAGATAGTGTCCCATCTCATGGACGAACACGATCACGGTCAGAACGACCAGAAACGGGATCACATAGGACAAAGGCCAAGCGACAAAATCGAGCATTGAATACCTTGGTTGGGCGGCGAGACCTGGCTCAACCTACCAGTAGAGGAGCCCTTCGGCTACCGCGCCCCAGCCGCCATGCAGTGCGCCGATGGCCAGCACCAGCAGGACACTCAATGTCAGGCTGTCGAGGCGATCCATCAAGCCCCCGTGGCCGGGAATAATGTCGCCGCTGTCCTTCACCCGGAAGTGGCGCTTGACGGCACTTTCGCAAAGATCGCCCAATTGCCCAAGTATGCTGATTGCGGCCGATAGCAGCAGGCCGATCCACCATGGAGAATCGGACACCAGAATCCACACGATGAGACCGGCCGTGGTGCCAAGCGCCAGACCGCCCAGGGCCCCCGACCAGGTCTTGGACGGGGAAATTTCGGGCGCCAGCTTCTCGCCGCCGATCTGGCGACCAGTAAAGAAAGCCGCGGAATCGGTCATCCAGACCACGGTTCCGAGGTAAAGGCCGGCCCAGACGCCCGCGAAGGTGGTTCCCCGCAACGCCTGCGCAGCGATGATCACGGCTCCAAAGAGCACGAGCCCCGCGACCCGCCACCACATGCCTTCACCCCGCGCAATGAGCGCCAGGACACAGGCAAGGGCGATGATGACAACCGAAGCCCCTACGCCGGCAAAGGGATAAACGAAGCCCGAGAGGGCAACGGCGGCAATCAGCACCCAGCCCAAAGGGGTGAGCGGCGCGCGGGAAACCATGGTCTCCCATTCGCGATAGGCCCCCGCAAAAACGAGCCCCACCACAAGGGAAAAGAAAGCGCCCCCGATGTAAAGGGCGGAAGCCGTCAACGCTATCAGCACGACGGCTGAGCCAATACGCGGCCCCAGATCAGCCCAGACCCGACGGCGTGGCGGCGAAGGCTGTCCCGAAGGCGCGTCCGGCATCGTCATGGCCCAGCCGATCCAATCCCACCAAAGCGCCGATCGCGCAGCGAGAAGGTCTCGAGCACCTTGAGGAAACTCGCTTCCCCAAAGTCGGGCCAATATTCGTCGACAAAGACGAACTCGGAATAGGCGGCCTGCCAGAGCAGGAAATTGGAAATCCGCTGCTCGCCGCTGGTGCGGATGATGAGGTCAGGGTCCGGAATGCCGGCGGTGTAGAGCGCGCCCGCGATCGTGGCTTCGGTGATGTCGTCAGGCGACAAGCGCCCGGCAGCGACTTCCCGGGCGATCTGACGCGTCGCATTGGCGATTTCCGCCTTGCCGCCATAGTTGAAGGCGACGATCAGCACGAGGCCGGTATTGGCCCGTGTCTTGGCTTCCGCATCATCGATCAGCCGAACCAGCGAAGGCTCGAGCCCTGCCCGGTCGCCGATGATGCGGACCTGCACATTGTTGCGGATGAGACGTTGCAGGTCCGAGGCAACGAAGCGCCGCAGCAGGTTGAAGATAAAGGCGACTTCTTCCTTTGGCCGCGTCCAGTTCTCCGAGGAGAAGCTGAACACGGTCAGATGCGGCACGCCATAGTTGATGCACAGCTCAACGAGGTTGCGAAGCGACTTGACGCCCTCGATATGCCCCTCGGTGCGCAACTTGCCCCGGGCCTTGGCCCAGCGGCCATTGCCATCCATGATCACGCCAAGGTGCACGGGGATGCGCAGGCGCGTATGCGGCGCAAGCTCGGCAGTGATAGCGGGATCGCTGGACATCTACGCCCTCCTGGCGCAGTGCAAGACCGTCAGACCTGCATGATTTCCTGTTCTTTGACGGCGACGACTGCGTCGATCTCCGCCACGGCGGCATCGGTGGCCTTCTGCACGAGATCGGACTGCGTACGCGCATCGTCCTGGCTCATGTCACCGTCCTTCTCAGCCTTCTTGAGGATGTCCATGCCATCCCGGCGGATGTGCCGCACGGCCACACGGGCCTGTTCGGCATAGTTGTGGGCAACCTTGGTCAGCTCACGGCGACGCTCTTCGTTGAGCTCGGGCAGCGGCACACGGATCACCTGGCCTTCACCGATTGGGTTGAGGCCCAGACCGCTGTCGCGGATGGCCTTCTCGACGGCATTGGCCATGGATCGATCCCACACCTGGACGCTCAACATGCGCGGCTCCGGCACGGTCACGGTTGCCACCTGGTTGAGCGGCATGCGCGAACCATAGGCTTCAACCGTCACCGGCTCCAAGAGGCTGGCGCTCGCACGGCCCGTGCGCAATCCGGCAAGTTCCTCACGCAGGGACGCGATGGACTTCTGCATTCGGGTCTTGAGATCACTGAGGGAGTAAGTGGCCATGATGTTCGTCCTTATAGGCTATTTCGCTTTACCGACTCGTGTACTGCGAGCCGTGCCAGCTAGAACGCCGGCGAGACCTTCCTGGTCATCCAGCGCATAAACGATTATTGGCAATGCATTGTCACGCGCAAGCGCGAAGGCGGCCGTGTCCATGACTTTGAGGTTGCGACTGATCACCTCGTCATAACTCACGCTTTCATAGCGCGTGGCCAGCGGATTCTTCTTGGGATCTTCCGAATAAACCCCGTCCACCTTGGTGCCCTTGAGCAGCACGTCGCAATCGAGCTCGATGGCTTTGAGTGCAGCGGCAGTGTCGGTGGTAAAAAACGGGTTGCCGGTACCTCCCGCGCAAACCACGACATAACCTTCATCGAGGGCAGCCTTGGCGGCGCGAGCGGTGAAGTTGTCAGCAACCGACGGCATGGTCAGGGCCGAAAAGACCTTCGACTTTACGCCCTGCCGCGAAATGGCGTTGGAGAGCGCGAGCGAATTGATCACCGTGCCCAGCATGCCCATCAGGTCAGCGGTTACCCGGTCAGTGCCGTCAGCCGCCACGGCCATGCCGCGAAAGATATTGCCGGCGCCAATGACGATGGCGATCTCGGTGCCCAGCTTGGCCGCATCAGCGATCTGGCTGGCAACGGAATGGAGGAATTCAGGCTCGATGCCGAAGGACTGATCGCCGGCTAACACTTCGCCCGAGACCTTGAGCAAAATGCGTTTGTAGCCGGTCATCGGCAATTCCTTCTGCTGAAAATAGATGGGAGCCGAAGCACCTGCTACCCTATTGCACAGCCGCGAACGGCGGGGAAGCGGGCGTGATACGGAATTGCGCGTTTCGGCATACGCAAAAAAGCGGAGACAGGCCCAGGTTGGACCCGCCTCCGCTCTGATCTTACTGAGCAGGCTGCTCGTTCTTGATGCCGGCGGTGGCGGCAACTTCGGCAGCAAAGTCGGACTCGACCTTTTCGATGCCTTCGCCCAGGGCGTAGCGGATGAACTTGGTTAGCTTGATCGGCGCGCCGACAGCCTTTTCCGCGTTCTTGATCGCATCGCCAACCTTGGTCTCGCCGTCAATCACAAAGGTCTGCGCCAGGAGCGTGACTTCTTCGTAGTACTTGCGGACGCGGCCTTCCACCATCTTGTCGATGATGTCGGCAGGCTTGCCGCTTTCACGGGCCTGTTCAGCGAAGATGGCGCGTTCGCGCGCAACCACTTCCTGGTCCAGATCGTCCGGGGAGATCGAGAGCGGGTTGGTGGCGGCGATGTGCATGGCCAACTGCTTGCCGAGGGTCGCGAGCGCAGCCTTGTCGCCGGTCGACTCAAGGCCAACCAGGATGCCGATCTTGCCCATGCCCGGCTTGACGGCCGAGTGCACATAGCTTTCCACCACGCCATCGGAGACCGACAGGGTCTCGGTGCGGCGCAGATTCATGTTCTCGCCGATCTTGGAGATCGCTTCGGTCAGCTCGGCCGAAACCGAGTGGCCCGAACCGGGGAACGGCATCTCACCGAGCTTGACCACGTCGCCATCCGCGTCGAGCGCGAGCTTGGCAATGTTGCCAACGATGTTCTGGAACTGCTCGTTGCGCGCCACAAAGTCGGTCTCGGAGTTGACCTCGACTACGGCAGCCTTGTTACCGCTGGTGGCAACACCGACGAGACCTTCAGCGGCCACGCGGTCGGCCTTCTTGGCCGCCTTGGCGAGACCACGGGTACGCAGCCAATCGATGGCGGCTTCCATGTCGCCATTGGTTTCAGCCAATGCCTTCTTACAGTCCATCATGCCCACGCCAGTCGCCTCGCGGAGCTGCTTGACCATGCCTGCAGTGATTTCCATAGGGTTCACCCTTTGGCGGCCTCACTGGGAGGCCGCATTGTTTGGTTCAAGAATGCAATCCAGCGTGCTGGATCAGTTGGCGGCAGCGGTCTCTTCGGGGAGATCTTCAGCGGGAGCCTGGTCGGCTGCGCCGAGATCCGCACCCAGAGCGCTCGAAGAGCGGCCGATGCCGTCGATAGCAGCCTTGGAAACGAGCGACACATAGAGCTCGAGCGCGCGGCTGGCGTCGTCATTACCCGGGATCGGGTAGTCGACCGTGTCGGGATCGCTGTTGGTGTCGACGATGGCGATCACCGGGATGCCCAGGCGGCGAGCTTCCTTGATGGCGTTCGCTTCCTTGTTGGTGTCGATCACGAACAGCAGGCTAGGGACGTTGCCCATGTCCTTGATGCCGCCGAGGTCACGCTCCAGGCGCTCCTTTTCACGGCTCATCATCAGGCGCTCTTTCTTGGTGCGCAGCGACAGCTCGTCTTCGCCCATCGCCTCAAGTTCGCGCAGGCGCGCGATCGAGTTCGAGATGGTCTGCCAGTTGGTGAGCGTGCCACCGAGCCAACGCGAGTTGACATAGTACTGGGCGGACTGCTTGGCCGCATCGGCAACCAGCGGAGCTGCCTGGCGCTTGGTGCCGACGAAGAGAACACGGCCGCCATCGGCAACGGTGTCGCTGATCAGCTGCAGCGCGCGGCTGAGGGCCGGTACGGTCTGGCTCAGATCCAGGATGTGGATGTCGTTGCGAACGCCAAAGATGTAGCGTTCCATCTTGGGGTTCCAGCGGTGCTTCTGGTGACCGAAGTGGACGCCTGCTTCGAGCAATTGGCGCATGGAGAAATCGGGCAAAGCCATGATGGCTGCTCCTTGTTTTACCGGTTGATGCCGCCACGAGATCTTGCGGCGGGTTACCCCGCCACCGGATGGCTCGCCCTGGGGAGAGCCGGCCTCGTGTGTGAAATCGCGCTGACCGCAGTCGTGGCGCATCGCGGATATAGGGGAGGACGGTGCTAAACGCAAGCG
>JAQSXP010000032.1 GCA_029256605.1 Devosia sp.
GCGGCAGCAGCATCTCTTCCAGCCGGTTTGCATCCTGGATCTGGAGAAACTGCAGCGCAAAGCCCTCAGCCGTGTGGCGCACGACGCGGCCGATCATGCGGCCCAGTGCGACAGGCGTGCCAATACCGGGTCGGCACGCGGTCAGCACGGCAGCACCCGAGCGGGAAATATCGGCCACCACGCAGTGCTCCTGCTCCCCACTTGGCAGCGTCACCATGCTGGCTGCGTTTTCCGGAACGACGCGGGGAAATTCACGAGCTTCGGTCAATCCGCCTTCGCTCAGGCGCTTGTGCCAGACTATCTTGGCCGCAAGGTTCTCCCGCTCGGCCTGACCGAGCTCAAAGGCCATTTCAAAGCCATCCGGCAGCCCCCTGCAGACTTGAGCAGGCAGAATGCCGAAAGCATTGAAGTAGACCGAAACGCGCTCGCCCTCAGCGCCTGACACCGGCGCTTTGACGATCGCGTCATTGGGCGAGATCGAGCAAAGCCGGCACGCAAAGACCGGCAAGCGCTCAATGATCCTGCTGCGTCTTTCGGTTATGGCGTAGCGCCCTTCCAGGTTCGCGGTCAGGCGCAGTTCCTGACGATCGAACACGGACTTGAGCTGGGGCACAAGTTTGTCCAGGTTCGGCAGCACGGTGAAATCCTCCGCGCAGCTTCGTTACCTAGGTTAACTGCGCAAGGTTGAAGTCGCGCGGCGCCTCACCCGTTCCCGCCATCTGCAAGGCAGGCTTCAGCGGAGGTTAATGGCTGGCGGAGAATGAAGCTGAAAGGCACGCCAAGGCATCCCGCAGAGCGGGATTGCTGCTCGCTAAACCAGATAGAACAGCGTTGATATCAACGCCACAACGCCCCAACGGGGGGCCGACAGATTGACCAGCCGGTACGCAATACCTGATCCGGCATAAGGCCAAACGTCGATGGAAACCGAGCTTTTCGGGACCGCTTGATACGCAGTACGACAATCCCTGCGAGCTCGCATACGGCAACTCCAAACACAAAACCGTATGACCCTTGTTCTAGCAGCGCGCCTTTAAAAAAGTGCTGCCAAGAAGCAAAGGGTTGGTAAATGCGCCGCCCGATACTGGGACAACTCCCGCCCGCTATTGCGCGGGGCGCAGCCGCTCGACCGATTCAATCTCGGCAGTGCAGTAGTTGTAGTCGAGCAGATAAACCCACCCATCGCGGGTCGCCCGCACCTGGATATGCTCGTCATAGGGTACGTTGAGGAACACATCGCTATAGCCCTGCGCCTCGACCGACTGGCGAACCTGGCGCTCATCGAGGCACAGCATCGGGCCAAGAAGAAAATCGCGCTCCTCGTCACCAAAAAAGATCCCGAACTGCGCCTGTGCCGGCAGCGGGGCCACGACCACACCAAGCGTCAGGACCAGTGCCATCAGAGTCGGCAGCGCTTTGTTCATGGCTTTACCTTCGGTCCTGTCGCAGCTTGCAGGTCAACATGGTTCACCAACGTCGACCGCCAATGGGCAGTTGCCGGGTGTTCGCTCACCGATCATTGAGGGATCTGTGGTTAAGCTCGCCTGCGGCAAGCGGCGGCTTGCGCGAGCCGTTCAGATTTCGTTCATGTACTGTTCATCTGGGGAAAGCGTCTTACATGAATGGGGCGGGCGCGCTTGCGCAACCGCAATATGGTACCAACAGTGAACACGCCGATTCGGCAGACGGGGAACATGTCGGAAGTCGAAGACCTTTTTGCAGCTGCAACTGAGTTAGCAAGTGCACGCGCGCCTGTTGAGCGTAGCCGGCCAGCTGCGCGCCAAGCGCCCGCGCAGCACGACTATTCCGCCGCAGATATTGAGGTTCTGGAAGGACTTGAGCCGGTTCGGCGCCGTCCGGGCATGTATATCGGCGGCACCGACATCAACGCCCTCCACCACCTCTTTGCCGAGGTGATCGACAACTCCATGGACGAGGCGATCGCCGGCCACGCGAGCCGCATCGAGGTCCATCTGGGCGCCGACGGCTATATCACGGTCTCCGACAACGGCCGCGGCATCCCCGTCGAAACCCACCCGAAGTTCCCCAATCGCTCGACGCTCGAAATCGTCCACACCGTCCTGCATGCCGGCGGCAAGTTCGATTCCAAGGCCTATGAAACCTCTGGCGGCCTGCACGGCGTCGGCGTTTCCGTGGTCAACGCCCTCTCGGACGACATGGTGGTGGAAGTCGCTCGCGAGCAGCAGTTGCACCGCCTGCAGTTCTCCCGCGGCAAGCCCGTAGGTGAGATCCAGCACTTGGGCCGCATCAACAACAGGCGCGGCACCACAACGCGTTTCCATCCGGACCCGGAAATATTTGGCGAAAGCGCGCGCTTCTCGGCGGCACGCCTGTTCAAGATGACCCGCGCCAAGGCTTACCTCTTTGGCGGCGTCGAATTGCGCTGGAGTTGCGACGAGGAACTGGCCAGCGACGACGCCCCCGCTCGCGCTGTCTTTCACTATCCAGGTGGCCTGCGCGACTTCATGGCGGACCGGATTGACGGGGAAACCCGGATTGTCGACGACATTTTCTCGGGCAGCCACGGCAAGCCTGGCACGCACGGCGCCACCGAATGGGCGATCGCTTGGACGCTGGGCGACGGGGGCGTTGCGTCTTATTGCAATACCGTGCCCACCCCCGACGGCGGCACGCATGAGACGGGCCTGCGCAGCGCCCTGCTACGCGGCCTTAAGAACTATGCCGAACTGACCAAGAACAAGGCGGCCGCCAATGTGACCGCTGAGGATCTGTTCGCGCACTGCAACGCGATGCTCTCGGTGTTTGTCCGGGAACCCGAATTTGTCGGACAGACCAAGGACAAACTCGCCTCTGGTGAGGCCACCCGCATTGTCGACACGGCTATTCGTGACGCTTTCGATCATTGGCTCGCCGCCTCGCCCAACCAGGCCGGCAAGCTGCTGGACTGGGCCGTAGAACGCGCCGAAGAGCGCATGCGCCGGCGCAAGGAAAAAGAGATCGACCGCGCCAGTGCAACGCGCAAGCTGCGCCTGCCCGGTAAACTTGCCGATTGCACGCAAACTGCCGCGCAGGGGGCTGAACTCTTTATCGTTGAAGGTGATAGCGCTGGCGGCAGTGCCAAGCAGGCACGTAACCGGCAGAGCCAGGCCGTGCTGCCGCTCCGCGGTAAGATTCTCAACGTCGCCGGCGCCAGCCGGGACAAGCTCGCTTCCAGCCAGATCATTCAGGACATCATCCAGGCCCTCGGCTGCGGCACTCGTGACCGCTACCGCGACGATGATCTGCGCTATGACAAGATCATCCTGATGACCGACGCCGATGTGGACGGCGCCCATATTGCTTCGCTGTTGATGACATTCTTCTTCCAGGAGATGCCGAAACTTATCGAAGGCGGGCACCTGTTCCTCGCCCTGCCCCCGCTTTACCGCATCAGCCAAGGGGCAAAGACGCTTTACGCCCGCGACGACGCACACAAGGCCGAACTTATGGCCACCGAGTTTACCGGCAAGGGCAAGATCGACGTCACGCGCTTCAAAGGCTTGGGTGAGATGCCATTCGCGCATTTACGTGAAACTACGATGTCACCGAAGTCGCGCACGTTGTTGCAGGTGAAAGTGATCGACACACAAGATGCAACGAAGTTGAGCGTTGACAGGTTGATGGGCAATCGTCCCGAAGCGCGCTTCGACTTCATCCAAGAAAATGCGGCATTCGTCACGGACCTGGACGTGTAAAGCACCCAGTTAAGCTTATCGACCGCAAAGCCGTTGACTTGAAAGGGCTTTGCGCTATGGTCCGGCCCGCTGGAGCATATTCCGGCTTGCCGGCATTTAAGGCGGTCTCCAGGGACCCTTCGCTGGCGTGGCTGAAATTGTTTCAGGGCCATTCCGTCGCTTTGCAGTTCCTGCACTCCCGCCCGATTGGCCTGATGTGTGTACGCGGACGCGTTCGAGCTTAGCCCTTTTGGTCCGCAAGTGACGCAACTGTTCCGGTTCTGGGAACCGGTGCGACACCATTCCCGATGCACCGTTTCGAGCAGTTCGAACGGATCTGGCAGCGGGCAAACTTTTGAGTGGAACGACCGAATTTGAGCGACGATTTTTCCGGGCTTGGCCTGTCAACCAAGGTCACCGACGCGGTGACTGCCGCAGGTTATACCAAGCCGACCGAAATTCAGGCCCAGGCGATCCCCCATCTGCTGGAAAAGAAAGACCTGATCGGCATTGCCCAGACAGGTACCGGCAAGACGGCATCCTTTGTGCTTCCGATGTTGACGCTGCTGGAGAATGGCCGCGCTCGCGCCCGCATGCCCCGCACCCTGATCCTTGAGCCGACGCGCGAACTGGCGGCTCAGGTGGCCGAGAACTTCGAGAAGTACGGCAAGAACCACCGCATCACGATGGCCCTGATCATCGGCGGCGTTTCGTTTGAAGACCAAAACAAGAAGCTCGACCGCGGCGTGGACGTCCTGATCGCCACGCCAGGACGGCTGCTTGATCAGATTGATCGCGGCCGCATTCTGCTGACGGGCGTTGAAATCCTCGTCATCGATGAAGCCGATCGCATGCTCGATATGGGCTTTATCGACGACATCGAGAAAATCTGCTCCCGGCTGCCGGCTCGGCGCCAGACTATGTTGTTCTCGGCGACGATGTCCAAAGAGATCGAGCGTCTGACCAAGAAGTTCCTCAAAGACCCGGTCCACGTTCAGGTTTCGCGCCAGAGTTCAACGGCAGACACGATCGACCAGAAGCTGGTGAAGGTGTCGTCCAAGCCCGAGGAAAAGCGCGCCTCGCTGCGTGCTCGCATTTCGGAAGCCGAAAACCTTACCAACGCGATCATTTTCTGCAATCGCAAGCGCGATGTCGCCACCCTTGCCCGTTCGCTCGAGCGGCACGGCTTCAGCGTCGGCGCACTGCACGGTGACATGGACCAGAAAAGCCGCACCGAAACGCTCGACGCCTTCAAGAATGATCGCCTGACGCTGCTGGTGGCCAGCGATGTTGCTGCCCGTGGCCTAGATATCCCGGCCGTCAGCCATGTGTTCAATTTCGATGTTCCCGTGCATGCCGAAGACTATGTCCACCGCATCGGCCGCACCGGTCGCGCCGGGCGCTCGGGCGTGGCCTATACCTTTGTAACGCCGGCAGACAGCAAGCACCTCGATGCCATTCTGAAACTCATCCAGAAGCCCATCGAATGGCTGGATGTGCCCGAGAACGGGAAGTCCGCGCCTGAGGCTTCTGAGGAGGAGACGGAGGGGACAACCCGCACCCGTCCGCAACGCACGCGTCGCGGCGGCCGCCGGCCTGCAAGGCCCGAGGCGGAAGCAGCTGCACCTGAAGAGGTGACCGGACAGCCGGCCGAAGCACCCGCAACAACTAACCCTGCTGAAGCGGAACAGCCTGCCACCGAGCCCTCGGAGAGCCGCGGCGGTCGTCGGCCGCGGCGCCGTGAAAAGGCCAAGACACAAGGTGAATCAGAGTCGAGGCAGCGCCCCAATGCGCGTCGGCCTGCGCCCGAAGACCTCGGCGTTGACCCGCAGTCCCCCTTTGGCACCGACGGCCCCATCCCGGCGTTCCTGCTCCGGTCCACGGCTCGCTAGGCTGGAGCCGCGAACAACAGCTTCGGGGTGGAAGCCCCAGAACTGTTTCATGCTTGGATTGAATTCATTAGCCCGCAAGTTTTCACTTGCGGGCTAATGGCATTTTTGGCGGGACGGGTTTAGGTGGAAGGAGTTCCACTCCGAGCCCCTCGAGCATGTCCCAGAAAGCGGGATAGGTTTTGCTCGTGCAGGCGGGATCCATGATGGTGATGTCCCGGATCATCAGACCCGCCAGGGCAAAGCTCATGGCGATACGATGATCATGATAGGTCTCGATGCGTGCAGGCAGCGCCTGACCGGCCAAGCCCGGGTCTGCATTGACCACAAGATCATCCCCCTCCTCTACCGCTAACCCGGGGCGAATACGGTTAAGCTCGTTCGCCACCGCGCGGATACGGTCGGTTTCCTTGACGCGCAGATTGGCGATCCCGACAAATCGGACGGGCGTCCGGTTGAAAGCCGCCACGACGGCAAGCGTCGGAACAGCATCCTGCATCTGCGAACCGTCAATCACTGCGGGCATATCGGGGTACTGCGCGAGCACGGCGCGGGCAGCAGCGTCGGGCTGCGTGAAGGCTTCAGCGGCGACGCCAAGGTCGATGGTCCCCTTGGTCAGGGCTTGGATGCCCCACAGGTAAGTGGCAGCCGAGGCATCGGGCTCAACCTGGAAGTCGGTTGCCTTATAGCCGGTAGGCTGAACTATCCAGGCACCTTCTCCCTGCTGCGCCACGTCAGCGCCGAAGGCTCGCATGGCAGCGAGGGTAAGATCGACATAGCCGCGCGCACCAATGTCGGCACCGGCAAGCGCAACCTCGATCGGGCCATTGCCGAAGGGCGCCGCCATCAACAAAGCCGAGACATATTGGCTAGAAAGGGATGCGTCGATCCCCACCCGGCCTTTGCCGAACTGGCCCGTGCCGTTGATGGTGACCGGCGGGCATCCGGTAGGTGCCGATACATCGATACCGATGGACTGCATCGCATTGACCAGTGGCCGAATGGGCCGGAGGCGCATGTCCTCGTCACCATCGACAACGACAGTACCGTTGATCGTCGCTGCGGCAGCAGTGAGGAAGCGCGTCGCCGTCCCGGCGTTGCCAAGGAACAGGGGTTCCGCTGGAGCCTGAAGCCGCCCGGAACTGGTCACAAGAAAGGTGGTTGGATCGGGTTCGTCCACAAGAACGCCCATCTGGCGAAGAGCTGCCGCCATCAAGACGGTGTCCTTGCTTTTCAGCGCGCCGGTGATCCTGCTGGTGCCCTTCGCCAGCGCAGCCAGCAACAAGGCTCGATTGGTGATGGACTTGGAGCCGGGGGGCGAGACCCGACCGTTCAGCGGGCGATCTGGGGGGACAATGGTGAGGGCGGGTGGGAGTGGATGGCGCATGACGCCGCTGTTAGGCCATCAGCGATCACGATGCAATCGCACACAACCTTTAGCTCAACGGCGGCAGAGCCGGCGTCAAGCTCCGGCCCGCGCTTCGGCGATTGCCTTGAGGTCCGCGGGCTTGAGGGTAACGCTCTCACCGCAGCCGCAAGCGCCAGTCTGGTTGGGGTTCTTGAAGGTGAAGCTCGAGCCCATCTTGGTCTGCTCGAAGTCCATGACCGTGCCGAGGAGGTACATGGTGGCTTTGGGGTCGACCCACACGTCCACGCCATGGTCCCTCACATGGTCGTCGCCTGGAACCGGCTCGGAGACGTAGTCCATCGTATAGGACACACCAGCGCAGCCCGCGTTCTTGATACCCACGCGCAATCCGATAACCGGCTTTTCAGAGTCTTCGATGATCTCGGCGATACGCTCGGCAGCGGCATCGCTCAAGGACATGATCTTGAAGGGCATAGGGCAGCGACCTTTATCGGTGTTTCACGATATATAGACCCTAACGGCCCAGATTACCACCAGTTCAACGCCACTTGAGCTTCTTCGCTCATGCGGGAGGCATCCCACGGGGGATCAAACACCATGTTGACAGTGACATCCTGAACCCCTTCCACAGCGCGGGCGGCGTTCTCGACCCAGCCCGGCATTTCGCCCGCCACCGGGCACCCCGGCGCCGTCAGCGTCATGTCGATGGTGAGGTTGCGGTTGTCATCCAGATCGACCTTGTAGATGAGGCCCAGCTCGTAGATGTCCACTGGGATCTCCGGATCGTACACGGTCTTGAGCGCCGCGATCAGGTCAGCCGTAATGCGCTCGACCTCGCCCTCGGGAATGGCGGAAGAAACCGTGGGATTGATCCGCACGGAGGTTTCGGCAGTATCGTCGACGGCGGTAGCTTCGGCTTGGTCGGTCATAGGTGTCCTCGCGGCTTACGCGAAAAATTTCTGGGCGCGCTCGATGCCATCCACCAGCGTGTCGACATCGTCGGTTCCATTATATAGGGCGAAGGAGGCCCGGCAGGTAGAGGTGACGCCGAAACGCTGCAGCAGTGGCATGGCGCAGTGGGTACCAGCACGTACCGCAATGCCGTAACGATCAAGGATCGTAGCGACGTCGTGGGCATGCGCGCCGGCAATCTCGAAGGAGAAGATGCCGCCCTTGCCTGGCGCAGTGCCGATCAGGCGCAGGGAATTGATGCGGCTGAGCCGTTCCTGCGCATAGGCGGCAACCTCTGCCTCATGGGACGCAATGGCACCGCGACCAAGGGTTTCCATGTAGTTCAGCGCGGCCCCGAGACCAATTGCCTGCACGATGGGGGGAGTGCCGGCTTCGAAGCGGTGGGGCGGCTCGTCATAGGTGACCCCTTCAGTGGTCACAGTCTCGATCATTTCGCCGCCGCCTTGGTAGGGCTGCATTTCAGCCAGCAGATCATACTTGCCGTACAGCACCCCGATGCCAGTTGGCCCGTAGAGTTTGTGGCCGGTCATGACATAGAAGTCGACATCCAGATCCTGAACATCGACGGCCGTATGCACTGCGCCCTGGCTGCCATCAACCAGCACCGGGATACCCCTCGCATGGGCGATCTCGATGATCTGCTTGATGGGGGTCACCGTGCCCGTCACGTTGCTCATATGCGTTATGGCGACCATGCGGGTGCGGAGCGTCAGCGAGGCCGCGAAAGCATCAAGATCAAACGAGCCGTCGTCGCGAACATCTACCCAGCGCAACACCGCACCCTTGCGCTCGCGATGGAAATGCCAGGGCACAATGTTGGAATGGTGCTCGAGCATGGACAACACGATCTCGTCGCCTTCTCCGATGCGCGGACCCGCGAAGGAGGCGGCGACAAGGTTGATCGCCTCGGTAGCCGAACGGGTGAAGATGATCTCCTCGGCGCGACCCGCATTGAGGAACTTTTGCACGGCGGAGCGACCGCCCTCAAAGGCCTCGGTCGCACGACTCGCCAGTGTGTGCAGGCCGCGATGGACATTGGCGTATTCGTGGCGGAAGGCGTGATCCATACGGTCCAGCACCTGCACCGGCTTTTGTGCCGAGGCGCCGCTATCAAGGAACACCAGACGCTTGCCGTGGATCTGCTCGGACAGGATCGGAAAATCGGCTCGGACTTTTTGCAGGTCGAAGGTCATGGTTCAGCTTTCGTGCGGGCATTGCACCCGCCTCGCCCATTTCGACGGATAACGAACGAGGTGTGGCACGTTCTGCGTCACACCTCGGATCTGGGCCTAGTGGCCGTTCAGCAGCCAGCCATCCACAATACCGTTGAGCACGGTGTTAAGTGCCTCATCCTCGATCGGATCGAGCACCTCGGCAAGAAAGCCTCGGACCAGCATAGTCTCCGCCTGCGCCCGGGGAATACCGCGGCTCATCAGGTAGAAGAGCCAGTCAGCGTTCAGCTCCCCACAAGTGGAGCCGTGGCCGCAGACGACGTCGTCGGCATAGATCTCGAGCTCGGGCTTGGAGAGGATCTCGGCCTGATCAGAGAGCATCAGGCCCTGCATCATCATCTTGGCGTCAGTCTTCTGCGCGTCGCGGGCCACGACGATCCGGCCCTGGAACACGGCCTTGGACCGTCCGCGGGCGATCTGCTTGAACAT
>JAQSXP010000033.1 GCA_029256605.1 Devosia sp.
GGCAGCGGTCAGCTCCATCTTGTTGTTGGTCGTCAGGGCTTCCCCCCCGCACAATTCCTTGCGCTTGTCGCCGTATTGGAGAATGGCGCCCCAGCCGCCCGGGCCGGGATTGCCCGAGCAGGCCCCGTCCGTATGGATCACAACCGTTTCACTCATGGGGCGACGGTAACCTCGACGGGGCGCAGCTGTCGCGGCACGTTGAAGGCGATGTTCTCGACTGCTGTGACCTTGGCCTCGACCTTGATGTCATAGCGTTCGGCAAAGGCCTCGATTACTTCATCGACGAGCTTTTCAGGCGCCGACGCGCCAGCCGAAATACCCAGGGTGCGAATGCCTTGGAGGCGGCTCCAGTCGATCTCACTAGCGCGGTCGACCAGCATGGCAACGCGGCACCCGGCCCGTTCGGCCACTTCGACCAGGCGCAGCGAATTGGAGGAATTGGGTGAGCCAACAACGACCATGGCATCGACCAGCGGCGCGACCGCCTTGACGGCCTGCTGCCGGTTGGTGGTGGCGTAGCAGATGTCTTCCTTGTGGGGCCCATGGATCAGCGGGAAGCGCGACTGCAGGGCCGCCACGATCTCGCTGGTGTCATCGACCGACCACATCTTCCACCAGCGTGATGGCGCCGCGGGGAAGCTGACCCATCGTGCCCACAACCTCGGGATGACCGTGATGGCCGATCAGCACGATTTCGTGACCTTCCTCGAAATGGCGCTGCGCTTCCACATGCACCTTCGAGACCAGCGGGCAGGTGGCATCGAGGAACATCATGTTGCGGCTGCGCGCATCTTCCGGAACGCTCTTGGGCACGCCATGGGCGGAGAACACCACCGGGGCATCGCCAGGCGGAATTTCGCTCAGTTCCTCCACGAAGACCGCGCCCTTGTCGCGCAGGCCTTCCACCACATATTTGTTGTGAACAATGGCGTGGCGTACGTAAACGGGCGCGCCATATTTCTGCAGGGCGAGTTCGACGATCTGAATGGCTCGGTCGACCCCCGCGCAAAAACCGCGGGGGGCGCACAGCATGATGTCTAGTTGTGGCCGCTTTTCCATCCCAGATCAGATGCTTTCGCGAGCGGGCCAAGTCAAGCCTTGTTGCAGGCAGGCTAGCTCATAGGCATTATGCGTCGCGCGGCATGGCAGGGATAGCAAGGTGAGTTTGGCCCAGGAAATTTTTGCGATTGCCCCTGCGGCGGGCAAGGCGAACCTATCGGCCTCGCAGCTCAAATTGCTTTCGGGCAAGGCCCGCTGGATTTTCCGCGTCAGCGATGCCGGTTTTCCCACCATTCCCACGATCTGCATCACCCGGGCGGCATGGGAGGCCCTGCAGGCCGAGCGCACGCGCAAAGACGCCAAGCTGCGCACCCACTGGATTGCGTGCCTGTTCAAGCTGGTGGGCGAAGATGGGCAGACGCCGCATCTGGCGGTGCGCACATCGGCCGCCACCCACAATGCGGGCTTGCTGCCGGCCAAAACCGGCATTGCGCCGCCGTTGAGCCCAGCCGATGCGGTGGATCCCAGCCGCCCGCTGGGGCGCGCCATCAAGAACGCCTTTGACAGCTATGGCTTTGCCCGGCCCGGCTGGAGCGAAGCGCGGCCCGATGACGAACGCGCGCGCCAGATCGTGCTGGTGCAAAGCTCAGCCAGTGGCGAGATCGTTTCCTTTCTCACGCGCAATGCCGCCACGGGTGCGCTCGGCCCGGCACCCAACGACGGCAATATGCTTCCCGCGCTGCCCGACAGCATCACCGCACTGGTGAACCTGCTCGACGCCAAGGCGGGACGACATATGCTGTGTTCGGTGGCGGTGAAGGGCCAGGGAGCCAAGTTCCTGTCGGCCCGGCCGATCCAGGCCAGCCCCGCGGCCGAGCTCGAAGCGGCTGTCGACCGGGTGAACCGCGGCGTCTGGTCGCCGCAGAATGCCGTGTCGCGGGTGGAGCCCGCCCGGCTGGCCCAGTTGCTGCATCCGCGCCTCAAGGCTTCGGCGGGCGCCATTCCCATTGCCAGCGGGCTCGGGGTATCGCCGGGCGCTGCGAGCGGCCCTATTGTCTTTAACGCTGAGGACGCGGCGCGTTTGCGCGCCCGGGGCAAGCACTGCATCCTCGTGGTCAATGAAACCGGGCCCGCCGATATCGAGGGCATGAAGGCGGCGACCGGCATTCTGACCGCCCGCGGCGGCATGTCGAGCCATGCCGGGGTAATTGCGCGCATCACCGGCAAGCCTTGCGTTGCCGGCGTGCGCACCATGTCGGTCAATTCGGCCGAAATGGTGTGCCGCATTGGCGAACGCGATTATCGTACCGGCGACCGGGTCACCATCGATGGCACCGACGGACAGGTTTATGCGGGCATGCTGCCCCTCAGCCAGCCCCATATCGGCGGCGCCATCGGCACGCTTTTGGGCTGGTCGGATCGCAGCCGCACCATTGCGGTGCGCACCAATGTGGAAACGGTGGAATCCGCCCGCACGGCGCTCAGCTTTGGTGCCGAGGGGATTGGACTGGCGCGCTCCGAGCACATGTTCTTTTCGCCCGAGCGCATGCTGGCGCTGCGCCGGGTGATCTTGTCCGAGGACGGGGACGATCGCAATCGGGCGGTCAACGGGCTGATCGGTTATCAGACCGGGGACTACCAGGCGCTGTTTTCCACCATGCGCGGGCTGCCGGTGACGGTGCGCCTGTTTGATCCGCCCCTGCACGAATTCCTGCCCCGCACCGAGGAGGAAATCGACGATACGGCGGCCTCGTTGGGGCTGGCGGTGCGCGCGCTCCGGCTGCGGCTGGACCGGATTGCCGAGATCAATCCGATGCTGGGCCATCGCGGTGTGCGGCTCGCCATCACCTATCCTGAACTGCTGCAGATGCAGGTGCAGGCCCTGATGGCCGGCGCGCGCGAGGCCAGCGAAAGCCAGGATGAGCCGGTGGTGATCGAGGTCATGGTGCCCTTCGTCTCAACCGCCACCGAAGTCGCTTTCGTGCGGGATCGGGTGAATGCGATCGCGGCCAATTCAGGTCTCCTGCGCTCCAATCGCGTGCGGTTTTCCTTTGGCACGATGATCGAGTTGCCGCGGGCCTGTTTGCGGGCGGGCGACATCGCCCATCTCGTCGATTTCATCTCCTTTGGCACCAATGACCTGACGCAGACGACCTTTGGCATTTCGCGCGACGATGCGCCCACCTTCCTCGCCGTCTACCAGCGCAAGGGCATTTACGAGCGCGATCCCTTTGTCACCATCGACGAAAAGGGCGTCGGCGAAATGATCGCCATTGCCATTGCCCGCGGGCGCGCGGCCAACCCCACGCTCAAGATCGGCATTTGCGGCGAACATGCGGGCGATCCGGCCTCCCTGCGCTACTTTGCCGGGCTGGGGATCGATTATGTGTCGTGTTCACCCTATCGTGTCCCGGTGGCGCGGCTGACCTTGGCGCAGGCAGCGTCTTAAAAACAAGCTCGCAATGCCTATATTGTGAGAGCAAGGCCAGCGATTGGCGGAAAGGGACATTTTGCTCGTGAACAAACTGCCGGTGCTGGCGCTTCTCCCCCTTCTTTTTGTTTCAGCGCCGGCGTTCGGGCAGTCAGATGGCGCGCAATGCGCCAGCATCGAGAATGGGGTCGACCGTCTGGCCTGCTATGATGGGTTGTTCCGGCCCGGCACCGTACCCACCGGGGCGCTCGAAGCGGTGCTGGAATCCACCCAGCTGATCCCCGCTCGCCCCAGCGGGCGCGCGCCGGCAACCCTGACGGTGCGCTGTGAAGCGGGCGATTTGAGTATCCGCTTTGGCTTTGCCGGCAATACACTGTCGGCCCTCGGCAACGATGCGGGCCTGACCCTGCAGTATGATCTGCAGACCGATCGCAGCCGCACCCTGCCGGTCGACACCAGCAATACGGCCATCATCATCGGGGATCGGGCGGAAGCCTCCGCTTTTGTCGATAGCCTCGCCGGGGCAACCAATCTGACCGCGCGGGTCACGCCGGTAAACTCACGCTCCTTATCGGTGCGTTTCCGGGTGGACAGTTTCGTGCAAGAGGCACAGGCCGTTCGGGATGGTTGCAGCTAAGTGCTGCGACAAATCAGCCCCTGAGCCTATTGCCCGCTTCTTGCCACGCTTCATCCATGTGTGTGCCTGATTGGGCGTTTACCCCACGCTAACCCTAATAAGACATCATTTCCATTGTCGGCCTCTTAGCGTCACTTTTGCCGATCAGTAGTTATGTTGCGTTTTGTTGAGTAGCTGAGATGGCCCTATCAAATCGGTCCGTCGTGCCCGTGCACGCGACCAAGTCGGTTCGTCGCCGCCGTCCCCATGCCAAGCTTGCGGCATTCGGACTCGTGGGCGTGCTGAGTTATGCGGGGCTCACCAGCGTCGCCTTTAGTCCCGCAGGTGCGAGCGGCGAATTAGCGGCACCGCCCGTTGTCGTCCAGGGCAGTCTTGGCGGTACAACAACGACCCAAGCCCTGCAATCGTTCGATCACCTGTTCGAGAGTGCGAGCTTTACCGGCCCCAACCGGGCCGAGAAAACCGACCGGCTGCGTCCCAAGCAGGATGCGCTGGCTATTTCCCAGAGCTTTGAGGAAGTGCGCACGCGCCTTGCAGCGCTGCGCGTGGCCCCCGGCCAGACCGAAGCCCTGGGCCAGAGCCAGATTGCCGATGCCGCCATCGAGGCACCTGCCGCGGCCGAGCCCGGCCCACGCATGTCGGTGGCTTCCATCAACCCCGAGATCGGCTCGGCGGCGCTTGACGCCATCGCAGGGATCGCTCCTACCGCGACCACCGGCGCGCTGGGCCAGCCCATGCCGGCAGTTGCCTCCGAGCAGCTGGCCTATGCCCGCGCCAATGCCCCGGTGCTGGGTGCGTTTGATACCGGCAAGGCCGTCGAGGTTTCGGACAAGGAATTGTGGTGCCTCGCCACCGCGATCTATTTCGAAGCGCGCGGCGAAAGCTATCGCGGCCAGGTGGCTGTGGCCCAGGTCGTACTCAACCGCGTCAAGGATCACCGCTATCCAAACACGATCTGTGGCGTCGTGTTCCAGAACCAGCACAAGCGTAATGCCTGCCAGTTCTCCTTTGCCTGCGACGGCATTCCGGAGCGCGTTTCGGACAAGAAGTCCTGGGCACAGGCCGAAGACATTGCCGCCCGCTTCGTGGATGGCGAGCTCTACCTGACCGAGGTCGCGGACTCGACCCACTACCACGCTACCTATGTCCGCCCCGCCTGGGCGCCCCGGATGCAGAAGATGACGCAGGTTGGCCTGCACGTGTTCTACAAATTCAAGCGCGGCTGGCTGTTCGGTTAAACACCGGTCAGCAGACGCGATAGCCCGTGCCATAAACGCAGGTGAAGTCCTTGCCGATCCGCACGGCGGTGCCGGCCTCGGCAAAGATCATGGACAGCCCGGCCATCGGGGTGAATGCAGTCCAGCTGTTGCCGTCCCAGAACGAAAAGCGGTTGCCGGGCTCCGGCTGCCGCACCGGCGAAACCGTGATGCCG
Source organism: Devosia sp. (assembly GCA_029256605.1). Lineage (GTDB taxonomy): Bacteria > Pseudomonadota > Alphaproteobacteria > Rhizobiales > Devosiaceae > Devosia. The sequence goes on from JAQSXP010000033.1 coordinate 5,500, forward strand.
GGATATTGGATGTGCTCGGACACGAGCGCATCGGTGGAATAGGTGCCGGTGGAGGTAACGGCAATATCCACCCAGCTTACCCGCCCGGCCTCGATCTTTTTGACGCGCACAGTGCGCAGCGGGTTGGTGTCCACCTCGTCGCCATACTGAACCTCATAGTCGCGACCATCAAAGCGCACGAGACTGGCCGCATCGATGCCGACGCGCCGCTCCTCGGCGATGGCATCGATGACCATGCCCGGCCCAATCGCCGCCAGGGCGGTGGCGCAGACGGCACCCAAACACATTCCCATCAGCATATGCCGCGTCGGTAGGTTCATGGCTGCGTCCCAAATTGAAGCGGTTTGATCCTGCTCGTTAACGAAACAGTAACCACTTTGCGCAGGACGCGGCAAAGTTCAAACAAAATTAGGGTTAATTGCCGCGGTCAGGCGGAGGGGAGGATCGCCTCGCAGGCAGCGATAAACCGCTCCTGCGCTTCGCGCGTCGGCCAGGGGCGGATCAACCGGTCGAACTGGTCGACATCAAAGGTCGGCAGGCTAGGGGCGCCAAAAAAGCGCTGCGCCTCGGCCGCGGAAAAGCCCGCCAGATGCACCGCTTCGAAATAGGCCGCCTCGCGATCGGCCTTCTTGATCAGCTTGGCGAGGGCAGCTCCGGCCGTCGCTGGCAGGGAAAAGCGTAGGTAAACCGCGCCGAGCAGCCGGTCCTCCACCGTCTTGTAGTTGCCGCCCATCGCCGCCTTGAAGGGGGAGATGATGTCACCCATCACATATTCGGGGGCGTCATGCAGCAGCGCCTGCAGCTGGGCGGTGTTGTCAGCCTCGGGGTTGTGGGCGCGAAACAATTCGAGCACGAGAACGGAGTGCTGCGCCACCGAAAAGGCGTAGTCGCCCAGGGTTTGCCCGTTCCAGCGGGCGACGCGGGCAAGGCCATGCGCGATATCGGACAGCTCGACATCGAGCGGGGAGGGGTCGAGAATATCGAGCCGTCGGCCCGACAACATCCGTTGCCAGGCTCGGTCTTTGCCGCGCGCCATGATGCCCCAAAGCTAGAAAAGTGGTGGCGGAACGCTACTCATCGGGCGTTGATTCGCCAAACGCATAGCTGGCGAAGGCCGGCAGCGACAGGCGCGCGGGCTTGCCTTCGACCGTGGCGGCCGCGGGATCGCTGATCCGGTCGAGCCGGACAATGGCAACAGCGCGACCCTTGACGACCTGGCCCAGGCGGCCCGCTTCGCGTTCGCCCGCCAGAACGGCACTCCCGGAAGGTGCATCAACACCGTCAACGATCACCGGGCGCCGGCGGGCGGTGCCACGGTGTTTCATGCGGCTGACCACTTCCTGGCCGACATAGCAGCCCTTGGCAAAATCAATGCCCTCGAGCAGGTCGAGCCCGATATCATGGGCAAAGGTGTCGTTGGCGGGAAAGTCATTGCCCTGGTGCAGGATGCCAGCAGCAATGCGCTGCTCGTGATAGGCCGTATCATCCGCAACCCAGCCGTTGGTCGCCTCCACCGGCGCGATCTGGCGCCATCCCAGCCTAACGGGGCCCAGCCGATCGAGATGGCTGATCGCGGCGGGGTCCTGCTCGGTGGCATAGCCGACGCGGTGGGTTTCCCGGAGATCATCAATCACCACCTGGGCACGGAGGCGATACATCTTCATGTGCTTGAAGAAATCATCGGCCACGGACTGGTGCACATCGAGCCAGATCGCGTCGCCTGCGTAGCCGGCCAGACCTTCGGCGAGGATCTTGCCTTGAGGGGAGAGCAGCGCCCAGGCGACACCGGCTTCGCCCGTGCCATCGCCCTGCGCGGGGATATGGCCGGTGACGACATCGTTGAGCAGCTTGTGGGCGTCAACGCCCGAAAACCGGAACACCGCCCGGTCGGCGCGCAGATAGGTGGTCATGATCGTCTTGCTTCCCCAGACTGTCCGCCCGCAGCGACTGCTGCGGGGCCTTCGGACATGGCGCGAAGCGCTAGCATTTTCAAGAACGCGGCGGAGGTCAACCGCCCGCGTCTGACGCGGGCAGCACGACGGCCTGGTTCAGAGCAATTTATTGCAGCGTACGATCGAGGTTGTATTCGCCCGCGCGGATGCGTTCGGGCAGCAGCGCCACCATTTCGGCGGCTGCATCATCGCCATGCAGTTTGACGAGGGTCGCGAGCGCCGCAAACAGGGACGCATGGGCGAGCGAGGCGCATTCCACCCCGTCGTCTTCAGCGCCATTCCAGGCTTCCGCCAGATATTCGAGCGCGATTTGACGCTCGGTTTGCTCGTGGCTGGGCAGCTCGATTTCCGCCGCGGTGATGAAGTGAGATTTTCTGATCGCCATGCCCAGCGGGTTAACATGGATGAACAGGGCTGGCGCACCACAAATGAGTGAAGGGTTAATGCAACCTCCGCAAATTTCGTTAACGCGGCGGCGCTCTATTCGGCATAGCGGGTGTGGATCTCGCGCGCGGTTCTTTCCGCTTCCGTCAAGAGGCGGGTGAGGGCTTCGCGCGCACTTGGGGTGCAAGCGCGGTGAAAGCGCGCATAGGCGGTGTAGCCGGTGTTGAACGCCCCGGCCAGCCGTTGGCGCTGATCATCGTCGGGCTCGTCGAGCTCGATCAACTCGGCCATCTCTGCGCGCCAATCCTCGGTGCCTGCCTGGCAGAGGGGCTGGAGAAAATAAAGGCTCCCCATGATCTCGGCGAGCCGCTCCATGCGCGGCTGATAGGGCGGATCGATCGCCAGCGCTGGCGTGAGGAGGGTCAGACAAAAGGCCGCCGCAAGGGGGGCGAAACGCAGCTTCACTTTGATCCTGATCTCCTGATGCAGGGCGCTCTTAGCATTACCCGGCCAGAACGGCGAGGCATTGCCGGATCACGTCATCGAGCCGGGTCGTCGTGCGAAAGGCGGGCAGCGCTGCGGGATCGACCCATTTGTGATCGACGATTTCACTGGAGGGCATGATGGTGCCGCTGAAATCGGAGGAAACGAACACGGCCAGCTGGTAGGTGCCGCCGCCGCCCAACTGCTGCACCAGCACGGGCTGCGGATTGCGCACGGCCAGCCCCAACTCCTCCTTGACCTCGCGGATGACGCATTGCTCGATGGTTTCGCCGGGCTCGAGACGGCCTCCCGGGAATGTCCACAAATGCTGATAGGGGGGAAAGGCGCGCTTGATCAACAGCACCTTGCCGTTGCGTACCAACGCCACGCTGGCGGCGTTTGGAAGGTCCGTCATCTCGGCTCCATTTGCGATTCAACACTGCACCCCCTATTTTGGGGCGAGCATCAGGGAGAAGCAAATATGTGTGGTCGCTATGCGGCAACGCTGCCGCCCGAGCAAATGGCGGAACTGTTTCGCCTGCTCAACCGGATCGAGATGGTGCCGCGCTTCAACATCGCGCCCACCCAGCCGGTGGTGGCGATCTGGGAAGAGGCGGGGCGGCGCGAGGCGCATTTCGCCCGCTGGGGCCTCGTGCCGCGCTGGGTCAAGGATCCGCGCGAGTTCCCGCTGCTGGTCAATGCCCGGGTCGAGACCATGGCCGAAAAGCCGGCTTTTCGCGATGCGCTCAAGCATGGCCGCTGCATCATTCCGGCCAGCGGTTATTATGAATGGCACACCGGGCCCGACAAGAAAAAGCAGCCCTATTACATCACCTATGCCGATGGCCGCCCGATGGCGCTGGCCGGGCTTTACGCCACCTGGGTGGGCCCAGAAGGCGAGGAGATCGACAGCGTCGCGACCATCACCGTGCCCACCAACAACCAGCTCTCGGTGATCCATGATCGCATGCCCGCCATTCTCGATGGCGAAGCGATGGAGCGCTGGCTGGATGTGCGCGATGTGCGGGCCGAGGAAGCCCGGCAATTAGCGCTGCCGCTGCCCGACAATGTGCTGAGCTATCGGCCGGTCTCGACCCGGGTGAACTCGGCTGCAGTTGATGACCCGAGCCTCATCGAGGAAGTAACGCCCGAACTGGCTGAACCCGTGTCGCCAGTGCGGCGCAAGGCCGCTGGCGCGGGAGCGCAGCTCGATCTGTTCTAGGCGGGAGCAAGGGGATGGAGCAGTTAACCGGCGGCTGTTTGTGCGGGAAGGTCCGGCTGGTGGCGTCCGGCCGACCCTATCGGGTCGGGATCTGCCATTGCCTTGATTGCCGCAAGCATCATGGTGCGCTGTTTTATGCGGCGGCAATGTTTCCGCAGGACGCTGTGGCGGTCAGCGGGGAGGTCGGCGAATTCGCGGGGCGGTGTTTTTGCCCCACTTGCGGGTCCTCGGTTTTTGCCCGATCGGGCGACGAGATCGAGGTGCATCTGGGCGCGCTCGATGCGCCCGATCAGCTGGTGCCGAGCTACGAATGCTGGACGATCCGGCGTGAAGCCTGGCTGCCGGCCTTTCCGCTCAGCCACCATTATGAGCGTGGCCGCGACCATGCCAGCCGCTTCGAGGACGAGGGTCCGGCTTAAACGCCGATACCGAAATAGCCTAGCGCATCGCCCATCGCGTCGGTGAGAGAGCAGGATGCGCTCAAGCGTACGGTAGACCATCTTGGCGTCTTCGAAGTGCTCGGGCGTGGGCTCGGTCGCCAGCGCGTTAAGCGCATCAACGAGCCGCAGCAGCAGTTCATGGACTACCACATGCTCGGCGCGCAGCCGCTCGGCAATCGCCTTGAACGCGGCGCCCTGTTGGGCGAGGGCCGGGAAGATCGCGTAGTCTTCGATCGAATGATGAGTGTCGACGAACTGGCAATATTGTCCGCACAAATTGCCGAAGCGGCGGAAATTGCTGACCATCAGGAGGCCCGAGGTTTCCGCGTCCACCTGTTCGGGCGAAACGGCGCCGGTCGAGGCGCGCTCGATCAGGCGCCCCAGCACTTCCATGTTCTGGCGCAGATGATCATGGATCATCTTGAGATGCTGGCCGGGCAGGCGCTGGTCTGGCCTCAGCCCTTCAAGCTTTTGCAGCGGCGGGCGAGTGGCATCGTCCAGAAAGGCAATGTCATCGAGCATGGGCAACTCCCCTGTGGTTGCTCCGAAATGGGGCAAGGGGGAGATGCGATCAAGTAGGCACGCGCAGGTGACTGGGCGCAGTCAGCCCAGCATCTTGCCGGGATTGAGAATGCCCTTGGGATCGAGCGCATCCTTGATCGCCCGCATCATCTGCAGCGCTACCGGATCCTTGACCTGGCGCAGGAGGTCGACCTTGAGCTGGCCGATGCCATGCTCGGCCGAAACCGAACCGCCCAGCTTGAGCACGATCTCATAGATGGAGGCGTGGACCGGTTCGGCTCCCGCCATGAACTGCCCGTTGTCGGCGCCGGGCGGGGGACTGAAATTGAAGTGGATATTGCCATCGCCCATATGGCCGAACGGCACCGGGCGGATGCCGGGCACCACCTGCGCGGCGGCAGCCGAACCTTCTTCGATCAGCCGGGGCACGGCGGCAAGCGGCACTGAGACGTCGTGCTTGATCGAGGCGCCTTCGCGCGACTGGCACTCGCTCATCTGTTCGCGAAAGGCCCACATGCGGGTGCGGTCCTCAAGAGATTCGGCGACGACTGCATTGTCCACCAGCCCTTCGGAGAACGCCGCTTCCAATGCTTCTTGCAGGAGGCCAGGCCGGCCGCCTTTCGGCCGCAGCACCTCGATCAGCGCATACCAGGGGGAGGGGCCGGCGGTGGGATCGCGATCGAGCATGCCGTGGCGCAGCTGGATTTGGAGGCCAATTAGCGGGATCAGCTCAAAGGCATTGAGCTGCGCGCCCGCGCGATCCCGCATCAGCTGGAAGAGGGTAAAGGCCGCGTCGGGCGAGGCAATGTTGACGAGGGCGGTTTCATATTCCTCGGGCTGGGGGAAGATCTTGAGCGTG
>JAQSXP010000034.1 GCA_029256605.1 Devosia sp.
GGATTGGCGTCAGGCGGCGCCGCAGCGCTGCAGGGCCGGTTCATGGCGGAAATTGCGGGCGCCCTTGCGCCTCAACGAGGGATCGGCACGCCATTGGGGCGCAGCTTTGTGCGCGAGCGCGCCGGCTGGCTGTTGCACGCTATGGTCGCGATCTGGATCTTTTCGGGTGGCGTCGTGCTGTTCGAGCCCTCGCCCTATGAGTTCAGCTTCGTGCTGGTGCTCGCCATGGCGCTGGCGGCGGGGATGAGCCTGTTCAGTTCCACCATCCCGCTGCTGCTGCTGACCACGGCGTTCATCCCTTTCGGGCTGATCGCGGCCTTCCAGGTGCGCTATACGCCGCTGACCGATGCGTTCGTGTTCGTGGCGGTGACGATCTTTCTTTTCATCACCAGCTATTTCGTTGCCAATTTCGTGGGGGAGCAACCCGAGCGGCGGGTGCGGCTGATCGTGCGCGCCTATATGGCGATTGCCGTGCTCTCGGCGATACTGGGCGTCCTGGCCTATCTCGGGCTGATCCCGGGTGCCGATGCCTTTGTGCTTTATGGCCGGGCCAAGGGGATGTTCAAGGACCCCAATGTTTATGGGCCGTTCCTGATCCTGCCGGCGACGTATGCGCTGCGCGAGGTGTTTTTCCTGCGCGGGCGCAAGCTGCTGGTGCCGGGCATCCTGTTCATGGTGGTGATGATCGGGGTGTTCATGAGCTTTTCCCGGGCGGCCTGGGGGCATTTTGCCCTGTCATCCGTCCTGGTGTTCGGCTTGTGCTTTTTTCTCGAAGCCTATGCGCATGACAAGGTGCGGATGCTGATCCTGGCGCTGGCGGGCATGTTTGTGGTGCTGATCGCGTTTGCGGGGCTGCTCAGCATTCCGGCCGTGGGGAGCCTCTTTGAAGAGCGGGCCAGCGTCACCCAGGATTACGATACCGGCGACACCGGGCGGTTCGGACGGCAGGGCTATGCGTTCGACCTGGCGCTCTCGCATCCCTTCGGGCTGGGGCCAACCGAGTTCCACAATTTGCGGATCATCGAGCAGCCGCACAATACCTATGTGACCGTGATCCAGGCCTATGGCTGGGGCGGTGGTGCTTGTTACTATCTGCTGGTGCTGGCAACGCTGTGGCGCGGGTTCCGCGGCCTGGCCGACCGGAGCCGGCGCAAGCTGCTGATCCCGGCACTGGCGGTGTTCATTCCGCTGGCGCTGCAATCGGGCGTGATCGATACCGACCACTGGCGGCATTATTTTCTGGTCGTGGGTCTGATCTGGGGCGTGACGGTTTACCCCGATCCGGCGCGGCAGCTGCCCGGCGCAAGACCGCAAACCGCCTGAGGAAAAGACCCCTAGGCGGTTGTCTGATCAGCCCATGGCGAGAACGCCGCCCAGCACGATCATCGCCAGCGTCACGAACATGGAATAGGCGAGGAGAATGGCGAGCGGCGGTGCATGTTCGGGCTTGAGGGCCCGGGCCAGCAACAGCAGCGCAATGGGCAGCCAATCGAGGGTGAAGCGCTGGGCGGCATATTGCGAGAAGCCGTTGGAGTGATAGAGCAGCGTCAGCCCAAGGATCGCGGCGCAGGTGCCAAGACCCCACCAGAAGGCGCGGTTCCAGCTGCCGAGGAACACCCAAAGCAAGACTGGCGTCACGAGGAAGAGCGAGGCGCCATTGGTGTCAAAGCCGCCCATCTGCGTGAGATAGGGCCCGGTGAAATCCACATGCGGACCGGCAACGAACATGTAGATGAGGTTGAAGAGGAAATAATCGGGCGCGAAGATCCCGAGTTCGCGCACCCGCGAGACGAGGAAGTTGCCGGCGGAAGCGGCGGTGTCGAACTGGGGTGGGAAGATATAGTTGTAGCCGGTTTCAGTGAAGGAATCGAAGCGGGCATAGTTGTAGGCGAGATAAACCAGCACGCCGAGGACGGGGAAGGCAGCAAGGGTGAAGGCACGGCGCCAGGCGGCCCGGTCGATGCGGAAGAGGGGCACTCCATCCTCGAGCAGGAGGATATAAAGGAAGGGCAGGTAGAAGATCGTCATCTGGCGCGACAGGAAAGCGAGCGCGATAAAGAGACCAGCAAGCAGGCCGTTGCGGCGCACCAGCGCGAAATAGATGGCTGAAGTGCTGAACAAGGTTCCCCAGCTTTGGGCGAAGAACCAAACCCGATCGCCGCGAATGGCGACAAAGGCCAATGGGGTTGCGAACAGCACCAGCAGCACGAGCAGGATGGCCAGGTCACGATTGAGGCGCACAGCCTGGTTGGCAATGCGCCACCAAAGCCAGCCGGTAAGGCCAAAGGCCAGCATGGTCAGCGGCGTGAAGAAGTGAAAGCTGCTGCCGAAGATGGCCACGAAGGGCAGCACCACCAGTCCCGGGGCGGGCGGGAAGACTACATAGGTGCGTCCGTCATAAAGAGCGCAATCGCCATCAAAGCACGGGCCGGCGCTGTCCAGCCGCCCTTCGAGCCAGGACTGGGCAAGCTGCGCATAGCTATTGGTGCCAGGCACTTCGCGTAGGATGGAAAGCGCCATGACGGCGAGAAAGGCCAGGACGAGCCCGCCCAAGACGGCGGAGATAACAACGCGCTTGCTATTCACTTCTGCCCCCAAAGATGCGGGGAAGTTCTAGCCAGCAAACAATGAAGAAATTCTGCGCATAATTTGCGCCAATTGCCCCCGAGGATGGTCTTGTCGCCAGAGGCTCTGACTTGTTGTTGCTATGCTTTCCCAAGCATTTCGGGCCGCAGTTAACCGGGTGCACATGGAAAGCCACTAAGCTGGCTGCCAATGCCCACCGAGGCCGGTTGCTTGCGCGCGTTTGACTCCCAGATCGATCTTTATCAGCTGCTCGGCGTGCTGTGGGCGCGCAAATGGGCGGTGTTGCTGGTGCTGGCTGTGGTGCCGGTGCTTGGCTATCTCGCGCTATCGCGGGTGCCGCGGCTCTACGAGTCGATGGCGGTGGTGGAGCAGCTGGGGCTGCACGAGGAGGCCGAATTCAATGGGGGCAAGAGCGGACAGGCGGCGGTGGATGCGGCCGTGCTGGCGCTCGAGGGGCAGGTGCTGGTGACCAGCGAATTGGGCACCGCGATCGTCTGGCTGAGAACCCGGGCGCGCGACCCTGAGCTGGCGCGCCAGCTGGCGCAAACGATCGCCGAAACGGCCATCACCCGCCGGGCGCAACAGGGGCTGGACGATGCGCGGCAGGCGCTGCAATGGCTGGACAGCACGATCCCATCCTTGCGGGAGAGGGTGCTTGCGGCCGAGGACGCGGTGGCCAAGTTCCGCATTAGAAGCGGCACATTTGCTGATTCGCCCGAGGACAGCCTGGTTGGCAGTCAACTCAGCGACATGGCTGGGCGCCGCCTCGCCGCCGAGGAGCGCAGTTCGAGCTTTCGGACGCGGGCGGCGGTGTTGCGGGAGCGCATAGCGGCAGGCGGCTCCCTAGCCGGGAGCACCGAGCTCGCGGCTGATCCGCGCAGCAGCAGCCTGATCCAGCAGCGGGCAAGCCTGGAGGGGCAATTGGCGCAGCAGGCGAGCAGCCTCGGGGCCAGCCACCCCAGCCTGCAGGGGTTGCGGGCGCAGCTTGCCGCCCTCGACGCACAGCTGGTTGCGGCGGCGCGGCAAGTGGTTGAACAGCTGGAGCGGCAGGCCGAAAGCGAGGCGGCCTTGGCCGTGGCGCTGGCTGCCGACCAGCAAGGCTTGCAGCAATCGGTCGCCGTGGAAGAGCGCGACAGCGTTGCCCTGGCAGCGTTGCAGCGGGAGGCGGCGGCGCAGCGCCTGGTGCTCGAACGCTATCTGCAGCAAGGCGAGGCGGCGCGGGCGCAGGTGGAAACGGGCGCGGCATTCCCTGATATGCGGCTGGTGTCGCAGCCGGTGATGTCGAGTACCCCGGTCTCGCCCAAGACCGGTCTGGTGCTGCTGGCGGTGATGATCACGGCGGGCGCGGTGGTGCTGACCTATCTGATCGTAACGAGCCTGGTGGCGCGGCGGCCGCTGGTCGGATAGGGCGGCCGGTTAGTCGGGCTTGCCCTGCCGCCATTGGCGCAGCTGTTTGGCCACGCTCCAGAGCTTTTCATTCTGCTTGATCTGGCGCTTGAGCCGGCGCTTGGCGTTGAGCAGGGCTGCGGCGGGAAGGCCTATGGGGCTGAGGGCGATGGCGGCGTCAGCAATGGGCGTTTTTTGCGTCCAGGAGGTTTTATAGGCGAAGTCGCCCACGCCCATGTCGATGCTGCTGATGCCGGCGGCGATGAGATCTTGCACCAATAGGAACATGAGCAGGCCCACCAAGCTGTATTTGGAGGCAGGGCCGTCAGTGTTGGAATTGATGTATTGCGAATAGTGGCAGGGCGAATAAGTGCCCACAGCCGTCGCGACAATCTCCTCGCCGACATAGAGAGCGTGAAGGGCGATGGCGGGTTTGGCGTCACCCGCGCCGGCAATGGCGCCGTCGCGGAACAAGGCGCGAAAGTGCGGCTCGGCAAAGACATTGGGCACGCCCATCTGCCGGAAGCGCACCGAGCGATGCTCGAGAAAGGCGGCGTGGACCTGGTCGATATGCTCGATCGTCGTGGCGCGCCGGAGGGTGACCGTGCCCAGCGTTTCCTCGAGCCGGCGGCGGCCGCGCAGAATGTCGACCCGGCGCTTTTTGGGCAGGGTTTCGAGCATGTCGGGCGCGATATCGGCGTAATAGAAATGGTCGGGCGAGGGCTGGTGGGGAAAGCTCAGCAGCGGATTGTCGATGCCGCGCCATTGTGGGGGTAAATGCTCAAAGCTGAGCACGTCGATGCCGGCCTGTGCCCGCAGCTGAGCAAAAGCCTGGTTCAGAACAGGCCGGGTGAGGCGGCTGGCAGCGTCGCGCCGAACGGGCATCCAGTCGCTGTTGCCAAGCGATGACCCGGGAATGGCGGCGAAAGTGCAGCCCGCTTTGCGTTCCAGGTGGAGCGGCAGCAGGGCGGCGGGTTGACCGTCAAAGCCGATCTGAAGGGTGACGAAGTCGGTGTCCTTGAGCTGCTGCGAGCGGGCGATCTCGGCGACCCAGTCGAAGCGCTGATAGGGCGTGAAGATCGCCTCGCGTTCAAGGGCGCGCCAAGCCGGCTCGGCGGCAGCGAGGCCGCGTTGCAGGGTGATGCTGGCGCCGGACGAGTGCGGGGCAGCGGCCAGCGGGGCTGCCGGCCCGTCGATCAGGCGTTGATCCGTAGTGGTCATGAACTGCCCCGCCGTTCCCTCAAGCCAACAGCGTTAGCAGTTCGGCTTTTAACAAACCGCTTGAGCGGATCGTTACAAAACCATCAACAGCCAAGCGCCCGATGGCTCAGGCGGGCTGGGCGAAGCGCTCGTCAAAGGCATAGCCCGCGCCGCGGACGGTGCGGATCGGATCGGCATCGCGGCCACGATTGATGGCGCGACGAAGGCGGCCAATATGCACATCGACGGTGCGCTCATCGACATAGACCTCGTTGCCCCAAACGCCGTCGAGCAGTTGCTCGCGCGAATAGACCCGGCCGGGATGGCGCATGAGATATTCGAGCAGGCGGTATTCGGTGGGGCCGAGGTGAATGTCGCGGCTGCCGCGCCGCACGCGGTGGGTGGTGCGGTCGAGCTCGAGGTCACCGAGCTTGAGCGAGGCGGTGACGAGGTTGGGGCTGGCCCGACGCAGAAGAGCACGGACGCGGGCGATCAGTTCGGGGACGGAGAAGGGCTTGACCATGTAATCATCGGCGCCGGTCGCAAGGCCCCGGATGCGCTCTTCTTCTTCGCCGCGGGCGGTGAGCATGATGACGGGAACCAGCGCCGTTTCCTGGCGGGCGCGCAGGCGCCGGCACAGCTCGATGCCCGAAATCTCGGGCAGCATCCAATCGAGCAGGATCAGATCGGGCCGGTTGTCCTTGATGATATCGAGCGCGTCATTGCCGGTTTCGGCCGTGACCACCGCAAAGCCTTCGGCTTCGAGATTGTAGCGCAGGAGGATCGAGAGGTCTTCTTCGTCTTCGACAACAAGAATTGTGGCTGGCATGGGTTACCCTCCAGTCGGGCTCAGTGACCCGATTGTTCAGCTGCGGACACCCTCCCGCTCCGGGGCCGGGTGCCGCCAAAATAGACCGTGATGCGCGCTAAGCTTTGATTTGCGTGCGGTGCAGTTCCTGAACATCGCCGGTGAGCTGGCGTCCGGTCTGCAGGTAATAAGCCCGCTCGGCGATGTTGGTGGCGTGGTCACCGATCCGCTCGAGGCTCTTGGCGCAGAAGAGGAGGTGGGTGCAGGTCGTGATGTTGCGCGGGTCTTCCATCATATAGGTCAGCAGTTCGCGAAAGAGCGAAGTGTGCATGGCATCGACTTCGTCGTCGCGATTGCAGACCTCGATGGCCGCGGCGGCGTCGCGGTTGGAATAGGCATCGAGCGCATTCTTGATCTGGCCCAGCACCAGGGCGGTCATGTTCTTGACGCCGTTGTAGAATGTCGGCTGCAGGCTCATGCCTTCGAGCTTGAGCGAGCGGCGGGCCAGCTGCTTGGCCATGTCGCCGACGCGTTCGAGATCCTGGGCGACGTGGATGGCGGTGATGATGGCGCGCAAGTCCGATGCCATGGGCTGGCGGCGGGCGATCATCGACACCGACATATCATCGATGCGGCGCTGCATCTCGTCGATCTGCCGGTCGGCGGTGATGGTGCGTTCGGCGAGGTCGCGGTCGAGCTTGAGCAGGGACTTGGTGCCGTTTTCGATGGCGACCTCGACCATGCCGCCCATTTCCGCAATGGCCTGGGCGAGTGCGACCAGCTCGTCGCTATAGGAGGTTACGATGTGGTCTTTGGTGGCGGGCATGGCCGTTGTTCCTCCGATGGTGCCGGGCAAATCAGCCGATGCGGCCCATGATGTAGTCCTGCGTCTGCTTGTGGACCGGGTTGGTGAAGATGTCTTCGGTCACCCCTTCCTCGATCAGCTTGCCCAGGTGGAAGAATGCGGTCTTCTGGGACACGCGCGCTGCCTGCTGCATGGAGTGGGTGACGATGACGATGGTGTAGTTTTCGCGCAGTTCGTCGATCAGCTCTTCGATGATGGCGGTGGCGATGGGATCAAGGGCCGAGCAGGGCTCGTCCATGAGGATCACTTCAGGGCCGACGGCGATGGCGCGGGCAATGCACAAACGCTGCTGCTGGCCGCCCGACAGGCCGGTGCCGGGCTCGTTGAGGCGATCCTTGACCTCTTCGAAAAGGCCGGCCTTGCGCAGCGAGGAGACGACGATCTCGTCGAGGTCGGCCTTGGAGCGGGCGAGGCCATGGATGCGCGGCCCATAGGCCACGTTCTCGTAGATGGATTTGGGGAAGGGATTGGGCTTTTGGAACACCATGCCGATGCGGGCGCGCAGTTCCACCACGTCCAGCGCGGGATCGTAGATGTCTTCGCCGTCCAGCTTGATGGTGCCCCCGACGCGGGCGCCTTCGATGGTGTCGTTCATGCGGTTGATGCAGCGCAGGAACGTGGACTTGCCACAGCCCGATGGGCCGATGAACGAGGTCACCGCGCGATCAGGGATGTCAATGGAAATGCCGAACAGGGCCTGCTTGGCACCGTAATGGACGGTTACGTCCCGGGCTTCAATCCGGATGGGACGATCCAAGGCGGCAGACGGGTTCATGGCGCTAGTCACTGATTGTTGGGTCAACTTCACCTTACCGGCAAGCATGTCCATTTTCGATGTCCTTGTTGCGTGAGGTCGATCAGACGCGCTTTTCAAGGCGCGAGCGCAGATAGATGGCCGTGCCGTTCAGCACGATCATGACGCCGAGCAGCACCATGATTGCCGCTGCCGTGCGCGGTTCAAAGAAATTGCGGTTTTCGTTGCCCTGCCAGAGATAGATCTGGACGGGCAGGGCCGTAGCCTGATCGAGCGGGGTGGCGGGGACCTGGGCGACAAAGGCCTTCATGCCGATCAGCAGGAGCGGCGCGGTTTCGCCCAGGGCATGGGCGACGCCCAGGATGGTGGCGGTGAGGATAGAGGGAAGGGTGACCGGCAGCACATGGTGGAACACCATCTGCGTCTTGCTGGCCCCCATGCCCAGCGCAGCCTGGCGCAGGGCGGGGGAAACGCCCAACAGCGCGCCACGGGTCGCGATGATAATGGTGGGAAGCGTCATCAGCGTGAGCACGAGGCCACCGACGAGGGGCGCGGAGATGGGCAGGTGCATGTAGTTGATGAAGACCGCGGCGCCGAGCAGGCCGAAGACGATGGAGGGCACGGCGGCCAGATTGTTGATGTTGACCTCGATAAAGTCGGTCAACCGCGACTTGGGGGCAAATTCCTCGAGATAGATCGCGGCGGCCACCCCGATGGGGACGGCGAGCACGATCACGATCAGCATCATGTAGAGCGAGCCGACAAAGGCACCCAGCAGGCCGGCCGAAGCAGGGGCGGCACGGCTGTCGGTATTGGTGAAGAGTGCCCAGGCAAAGCCGTTGGTGATGGTGCCATCGGCTTCGAACGCATCGATCACGGTGCGGGCAGCGGGTGACAGCTGCTGCTGGGCGTCGCCGAGCGAGCGGTTGATGTTGCCCTTGACCCAGTTGTCGGCGTTGGCGGAAGCGAGGATGTCCACGGGGACGGTGCGGCCGAGCAGATCGGGATTGGCGACAAACATCTCGCGCAGCTGGTGGCGCGCATTGGTTTCGGGGATGGACAGGAGTTCGCGCGAGCTGATCTCGGTGCCGGCCGGCACCTTGGCCATCAGCGAAGCCTCAAGGATGCGGTTCCAGTTGAGCAGGGCGAGCTCACGCCGCCAGCGCAGGTCGGCGGCCTGGTACTGGGCGGGCGAGGCAAATTCGCTGGCAACCGGCGCCGGGCCGACATCGATGATGGCGGGATCAAAGAACACTTCGAGATGCAGGTTGGACTGCACGAAGGCGGGGATGCCCTTGCGGGTCATATCCACGAAGAGCAGGGCGACAAAGCCCAGGGCCAGGGCAATGGCAGCGATGCCAAGGCCGCGGAAGATCGCTTCGTTGCGGTGCCGGCGGCGCAGACCCGAGCGAACGAGGCGGGTACGTTCCTGGGAAATTTCGCGGGCGGCAGTGATGTGGTCGGTGGCCATGTTACTCGTACTGCTCCCGGAAGCGGCGGACGATATAAAGCGCGAAGATGTTGAGGCCGAGGGTGATCACAAAGAGCGTGAGGCCCAGGGCAAAGCCCACCAGCGACTGGGGGCCGGAGAAATCGGTATCGCCGGTCAGCTGGTTGACGATGGAAACGGTGATGGTCGCCACGGGCTCAAAGGGATTGCCGCGCAGCACGGGAGCGTTACCGGCCGCGAGCACCACGATCATGGTTTCACCGATGGCGCGGCTGACGGCGAGCAGGAAGGCGCCGACAATGCCCGGGAGTGCGGCGGGGAGCAGCACCTTGCGGATGGTTTCGCTTTGGGTGGCGCCCAAGCCATAGGAGCCATCGCGCAGGGTGCGCGGCACCTGGTTGAGAATGTCATCGCTGAGGGAAGACACGAAGGGGATGATCATGATCCCCATGACGATGCCGGCGGTGAGGGCGCTCGTGGCGTTGATATTGAGGCCGACGAGGCGGCCGAAATCGCGCAGGAACGGGCCGACGGTCACCAGCGCAAAGAAGCCAAAGACGATGGTGGGAATGCCGGCAAGCACCTCGATCAGCGGCTTGGCGATCGAGCGAAGGCGGCGGGGCGCATATTGGCTGAGATAGATGGCGGCCATCAGCCCCAGGGGCACGGCAACGAGCATGGCGATGGCCGTGATCATCAGCGTGCCTGCAAGGAGCGGCAGCAGGCCATAGCGCCCGTAATTGCCCGAGCCCGGGGCATTGTTGGGGGCCCAAACCGTGCCGAAGAAGAAGTCGAAGGGGTGGATAAAGGTGAAAAAGCGCAGCGCTTCGGTCAGGAGCGAGGTGACGATGCCCAGGGTCGTCAGGATCGCCACCGCCGAGCAGAGCAGCAGGACGATATTGATCACGCGTTCCACGGCGTTGCGGGCGCGAAGGCGGGCGGTGATGCGCTTGCGGGCATAAAGCAGGGCCGCGCCGCCACAAAGGGCCGCCACCAGCAGCACACCGATATTGGTGAGCATCTGGAAGTTGCGCAGGTTTTCCCCGGCGGTTTGTTCAAAGGGCGCGACGTCGCCGGCCACGCCGAAGCCCGAGGCAATGGCACGGATGCGCTCAATGGTGGCGTTGAGGCCGGCCTGGTCGAGCGACTGCAGGACATCGGTGGGGATCTGGGAGACGATGTAGTTGTGGGTAATCTCGCCGCCCAGCCAGGCCCAAAGGAGCAGGACCAGCAGGGTGGGGATCATGGTCCACAGGGCGGTATAGGCGCCGTGATATTGCGGGCGGGAGTGCACCTTCTGCCCGCCGGTCGTGACGAGGGCGCGGCTGCGGGACCAACCGGTTTGGTAGGATAGACCGAGCAACACCAGCAGCAGGCCGGCAACAGCAAGGGTATTCATGCAAAGCTCCCGCGCAAGGGGAGCGGGCCACCCCTGGGGGCGGCCCGCTGATTGTTACTGGGTCGGGCCAGCTTCGAAGGCGGCCAGGACTTCTTCGGTCTTTTCGGCCGGCTGGGGAATCAGGCCGGCCGCTTCGAGCGTGCCGCCTTCGCCCGAGATGGCTTCAGACAGGAAGAAGGCGACATAGTCCTCAAGGCCGGGGATGACGCCGATATGCTGACCCTTGACGTAAAAGAACAGCGGACGGCTGACGGGGTATTCACCCGCCGCAACCGTGGCCTTGGTGGGGGTTACGCCATCGACGGTGGCAACCTTGAGGGTGTCGGTGTTCTGCTCATAGAAGGACAGGCCAAAAACGCCGACGGTGTTGGGATCGGAATTGAGGCGGGCCAGGGTCTCGGTGTAATCGCCCGAGATTTCGGTGACGACGTCCTGGCGATAGGTGGTGCAAGCGGCTTCCGCTTCTTCCTCGCTCAGCCCTTCGGGTAGGCCAGCTTCTTCGCAGCCGGCGTCAACGACGCGTTCCTGGAACACTTCTCGGGTACCGTGGTTCGAGCCGGGGATGGCCAGCATGATCGGCTGGTCGGGCAGGGACGGATCGATCTCGGACCAGCTGGTATAGGGGTTATCGACGAGTTCGCCATCCACCGGCACCTTGGCGGCAACGGCCTTGTAGACCTGCACGGGGGTGAGGGCGAAATCGGGACCCGAAGCGGCCGAGGCGAAGACAATGCCATCATAGCCGAACTGGATCTCGCGGATGTCGGTCACGCCATTGCTGGCGCAAGCTTCGCGCTCGCCGTCGCGGATCTGACGTGAGGCATTGGCGATGTCGATGGTGTTGTCACCAACGCCAGCGCAGAACTGGGACAGGCCGCCGCCAGTGCCACCCGAGCCAACAACGGGCGTATTGAACTCGGGGAAAACGGCACCGAATTCCTCGGCCACGATGGAGGCGAAGGGCAGGACGGTGGAGGAGCCGGCGATCTGGATGGTATCGCGGGTCTGGGCGAACGCAGCAGTGGAGCCGGCAACAAGCGCAACGGCTGCAGCACTGGCAAGAAGTGCAGTTTTCATGTGGTTCCCTTTTCGGAGTTCGTCTTTATCGTGTTAGCCGATCCGGCAAGTCCGGGCCCGCGCTGTGACCCGGCTAACCTATGAAGCCGTGGCGACGGTTTTATTACGGATGTGCAACAGGTTTGTGACGGGGCAAGCCTCTGCAGCTTCACGGCAATTTTGGGAACAAGCGCGACTCCCGCCCAATTCAGGGTGGCGCTGGCGAGATGCGCAAGCAGGGGGCTGCCACCGCCATTCCGATTGGGGTGCTGGCGCGATTAACACGAGGGGTGATTGAACCGGTGAAGCGGCTTGGTCGTTAGCTCAGGGACAGGAGGCCCTATGAGAAACGTTCTTATCGCGCTCGCAATTTTCGTGGTTCTCGGTATTGGCGCCGTGGTGGTCAGTTCGTTCAATGCAGCAGGACCGCAACGTGACGTCACCGCACCCGAGTCGCTGGAAGGCGGAGCCGAAGCCTCCCAGTAGCCGAGTCTACCGGATCAGCATTGATCCGATGGAGGTGGAGCCGCCCTGGGGCGGCTCCCTTGGTCAGGCGCGGCCGCCGTCGACGCTTAGGATCTGGCCGGTGATCCAGCTGGCGTGCTCGGACGCGAGGAACAGCACGGCCTTGGCGATATCGGCAGGCTCGCCTAGCCGGCGCAGATGGATAGAGTCCACCAGCGCCTTTTGCCCGGCTTCGCCATAGCTTTCCCATTGCCGCTGGGTGGCGGGATTGGACAGCACAAAGCCCGGGGCGACACTGTTGACCGTGACGCCGTGGGGCCCAAGTTCCAGCGCGAGCTGCTTGGTCAGGCCCACAAGGGCGTGCTTGGCCGAGCTATAGGCCTGGATGCCGGTCAGGCTCGGGCGCAAGCCAGCGCCCGACGCGATGGTGACAATGCGCCCGTC
>JAQSXP010000412.1 GCA_029256605.1 Devosia sp.
CTAAACGTTATAGCATAACGCAGCAAGAACGTAATAACATAACAGGATTGCGCCGATGAAGCTGCTCCCCCTCGCCTTGGTTTCGAGCCTGCTGCTGGGAAGCACGGCCATGGCCGCGCCCAATGTGGTCGCCTCGATCAAGCCGGTACACTCCCTCGTTGCAGCCGTGATGGAGGGGGTAGGGGAGCCGACCCTCATCGTGCGGGGCGCCGCTTCCCCCCACACCTATGCCCTGCGTCCGTCCGATGCCGGTGCGCTGCAGGATGCTGATCTCGTGTTCTGGACCGGCGCTGGCATGGAGCTGTTCCTCGCCGATGCACTGACCACGCTTTCAGGCCAGGCCGAAGTGGTGGAGCTGAGCCAGGCGCCGGGCATCACCCTCCTGCCGGTCCGCGAAGGCGGCACTTTCGAGGCGCACAGCCACGAGGGCGAGGGCCATGACCACGAGCACGAGGGTCACGATCACGAAGGCCATGACCACGACGAGCACGCCCACGCGGGGCATGACCATGAGCATGCCGGCGGCGACATGCATTTCTGGCTCGATCCGCAAAACGCGGTGCACATGGTCGATGCCATCGCCGCGGCGCTCAGCCAAGCCGACCCGGAAAACGCCACGGCCTACGCCGCCAACGCCGAGCGCGAAAAAGCCGATCTCGTCACGCTGCAAGCCGAACTGACCGCGAGTCTCGCGCCCGTCGCCGACAAGCCCTTCCTCGTCTTTCACGACGCTTACCAGTATTTCGAGAACCGCTTTGGCCTCACCGTCGCGGGCTCCGTCACCGTCACTCCGACCATCATTGCCGCCATCACCGAGGGCAGCACGGCCAAGGCCGGTGTGCTCGACCCCGAAGGCGGCGCCCTTACCGAAGGCCCAAACCTTTACCCCGAACTGCTACGCGGCCTCGCCAATGGGCTTCTGGATTGCCTGGGCTAGCTAACCCAGCGGTCCCTTAAAGATAAAGAACGCCCCGAGTGCAATCAGCCCGAACCCGATCCCGTGGTTCCAGGTGAACTGCTCGCCCAGATAAGTGGCGCTGAACAGCACAAAGACCGAGAGGGAAATCACCTCCTGAATGGTCTTGAGTTCGGCGCCGCTATAAACCCCGTAGCCGATGCGATTGGCCGGCACCGCCAGCCAATACTCGAAAAACGCGATGCCCCAGCTGGCCAGCACCACCACCCACAGCGCCGTGCCGGGGAATTTGAGGTGCCCATACCAGGCAAAGGTCATGAAGAGGTTGGACGCGATCAAGAGCCCGATCGGGGCCAGCGTGGCAAAGTTCCAGCCCATCGCGACTACCGCGCGCCCTTGGTGGGCTGCTCGAGCGCATACAGCGCATCGCTGATCGACTCGACCTTTTTGCGCAGCAGCTCCTGGGCGTCGTGCAGCCCGCGATTATAGTAATACGCGCCCATCTTTTCGGCGAAAAAGGTCATCAGCATCTCGGCCGGCATCGGCCCGATGGTCTGGTCCAGCTCCAGCCGGAAATAATCCTGGATTTCCCCCACCATGGCTTTGGTTTCGTCGCGGCTGAACTTGATCGGCTTCATTGCGGGCAGGGCTCCAGAATCGGCGGCACGATAATGCCGCGATCGCCCGTCCGGCAAGCGCCACGCCGCGATTGACCCCTCCGGCCCGCCATGCGAGAACACAGGCTGTGTCGGTTCCCCAAGCCCGTTGTGGCGCGGGGATCAAAAGGGAACACGGTGCGGATTACCCATCAGGGGCCAAAACCGTGGCTGCCCCCGCAACTGTAAGCGGTGCGCTCCTCTCCTTATGCCACTGGCAGCCAAGCTGCCGGGAAGGCGAGAGGCGCTCTATTCACCGCAAGCCAGGAGACCTGCCGGCACAGCAACGAGCTTGTAAGCTCTTTTTCGTTCCGCGCACGGAGGGTGCCGCATGAATACCACCACTGTTTCGACTGGCCTTCAGTCTCTTTCGCTGTCCCAGCGTCTCCTCGCCGGCTCGCTCGCGCTCCTGCTTGGGCTGACCCTTTTGGTCGGCACCGGCTTTGCCGGCGATTATCGCCTGCACAACGGCGCCCACGACACCCGCCACGCCATGGGCTTTCCCTGCCACTAGGGCGGGCACGAGAGACGACCAAACATGTTCCGCAATCTGTTTTTTGCTGCGCTGGTCGCAGCCCTTTGTGCTGGCCTTGTGGCATCCACGATCCAGCATTTCCGCGTCACCCCGCTGATCCTGCATGCCGAAAACTTTGAAGGGGAGGGTGCCCATTCCCATGGTGAGGCCACTCCGGCCGAGCATAGCCACGCCCCCGGCACCCCGGTCCATGATCATGGCGCCGACGAATGGACGCCCCAGGATGGTTGGGAGCGCACGGGCTATACCGTGCTCGCCAATCTGCTCGCCGCAGCCGGCTTCGCCTTGGTGATCGGCGCCGTGGGCCTTCTCGCCAATATCCCCATCACGCCCGGTAACGCGCTGCTGTGGAGCCTGGCCGGCTTTGCCAGCTTCACCCTTGCGCCCGCCTTTGGCCTGCCGCCCGAACTGCCCGGCATGCCCGCCGCCGATCTGGGCGCCCGCCAACTCTGGTGGGTCGCGACGGCCCTTGCCACCGGCGCCGCCTGCCTGCTGCTGG
>JAQSXP010000413.1 GCA_029256605.1 Devosia sp.
CAGGTCGGGCGCTTCTTCCTTGATCTGGTTGGCAAGGAAAGGCGCCGTGATCATCATGCCGATACGGCCCTGCTTGAACAGGTTCTGCACGTCTTCGCGGTTGAGCGAAGTGACGCCCGGCTCGGTCAGACCGCCATCGATCAGGTCCTTGTAGATCTGCGCGGCAGCATAGGCCGCTTCGGTGTCGAGGCCCGACGTGCCGTCTTCCTCCATCAGAGTGCCGCCCTGCGACCAGAGCGCATAATAGAAGTAGACGTCGGTCTCGATTTCCTTGCCCTGCAGGCCAAAGCCATAGGCATCGCCGCCGAGTGCCTTGATCTTTTCGGCGGCGGCCTTGAGCTCGTCCCAGGTGGCGGGCGCCTCGGCAATGCCGGCTTCCTCAAACAGCGCCTTGTTATAATACATGGCGCGCGCCGAGGCGGCGATCGGCAAGCCATAGGTCTGGCCGTCCATCACCGAGGGGCTGAGGAAGGTATCGATGAAGCGGGCACGGAAGTCGTCGGTGATGTAGTCGTCAAGCGGGGCGGCAATGCCCTGGCTGACGTAATCGATCAGCCAGCGGGTGCCGATAATGGCGAGATCTGCATTGGCGCCACCGGAAATATCGGTGGTCAGCTTTTGCTGCAGCACATCCCACGGCACCACTTCGATCTGGATGTCGGTGCCGGGATTGGCGGCTTCGAATTCGCTGGCGGCCTTTTCGAAATAGGGGCCGGTCTTGGAGCTGTACTCGGCGACGGTCACCCGGACCGTCTGGGCATACGAGGCGCTTGCGAGCGCGATGGCAGCGACGCCGGTCGCAGCCGCGACTTTCAACCAGTGCAACGACATGAACATTCCCTTCCCATTGTGGCAGGCCTGGAAGGTTTCCCTCAGCGGACCTCCCCTTTCGCCTCGTGATAGATTTTTTCATATTTGAGGAAGTTTCAAGTGAATTGTGACGGCAATGTTGCTTTATTACATTGCCGGGGTAACCTGATCGGGCAAACCCATGGGTGAAAGGGAGAGGTGAGATGGCTGAACTCAGCTTGCAGAACATTGAAAAGCGCTACGGCCCGACCCGGGTTCTGCATGGGGTCTCGCTCGACATCAATGATGGCGAATTCATCGTGCTCGTCGGCCCCTCGGGCTGCGGAAAATCCACCTTGCTGCGCATGATCGCGGGTCTCGAGGAGATCAGCGGGGGCGACCTCTTCATCGCGGGTGCGCGCACCAATGACGTGCCGCCGCAAAAGCGCGACATCTCCATGGTGTTCCAGTCCTATGCGCTGTTTCCGCATATGAATGTGCGCGACAACATCACCTTTGGCCCGCGCATGCGTCGCGAACAATCCGAGGCCACCCAGCAGGCGCTGGGCCGCGCCGCCTCGATCCTCAATCTCGGCGATTATCTCGATCGCACCCCCGGCCAGCTCTCGGGCGGGCAGCGCCAGCGCGTCGCCATGGGCCGCTCCATCGTGCGCGACCCCAAGGTGTTCCTGTTCGACGAGCCGCTCTCCAACCTCGACGCCAAGCTGCGCGTGCAGATGCGCACCGAGATCAAGGCGCTGCACCAAAAGCTCGGCACCACCATGGTTTACGTCACCCACGACCAGATCGAGGCTATGACCATGGCCGACCGGATTGTCGTCATGAATGGCGGGCGCATCGAGCAGATCGGCGCGCCGCTCGAGCTCTATGACCGCCCGGTCAACCGGTTCGTGGCTAGCTTCATCGGCTCGCCTGCCATGAGCTTTATTTCCGGCACCTATCGGCGCGACTCTCTCGGCGCGGCCATCGCGCTTGCCGATGGCGGCCTGCTGCCGGTGAACCCCGTGGATGCGCCCGATGGCACAGTGGTGGATGTCGGCATCCGCCCGGAAAACTATGTCCTCCTCGACAACGGCCCCCTGCAGTTCCAGACCGAAGTGGTGGAAACCACCGGCCCCGAAACCCATGTGTTCGGGCGCATCGCCGGCGCGGAAGTGCGCTGCGTGTTCCGCCTCCGGCTCGATCCCGCCCCCGGGCGTGTTCCGCCTCCGGCTCGATCCCGCCCCCGGCACAGTGCTGCGCCTGGGGGCCGAGCCCGGGCACATCCACATTTTTGATGCCACGACCGGCCTGCGCCTGCCCTCCACCGCCACGGTGCAGTGATGGCTGGCAAGCCGGGCGCCAAGCCGCTTGCGCCCCAGCCGCGGATCGACATCATTGCCCGCCTCAAGGCGCGGCTCGAGGAGGGCAACCGGGCGGAAGTGCGGCTCGTCGAGGTGATCCTGGGGGACATGCACTTCGCCACCACCGCCCCCATTGCCGAGATCGCCGCCCGCGCCGGGGTCAGCGAGCCCACGGTGACACGGCTGGCACGCTCGCTCGGCTTTGCCTCGACCCGCGACATGAAGGTGCATATGGCCCAGGCCCTGGCCCTCGGTGGCGCCTATCTGCGCGCGGCCGAAAGCACTGAAGCCAACCACAATTCCCAGCAGGTGGTCTCGACCATCTGCAGCCGCGCCCATTCGGCGCTCGACCTCATCAGCGTGGCCCTCGCCAATACCGATGTCACCGGCCTTGGCCAGCAAATCGCCGGCGCCAAGCGCATCATCGTTTATGGCACCGGCGGCAATTCCTCCATGGCCGCGGTGGAGCTGCAGAACCGCCTC